>NZ_JABWNC020000098.1:0-262 GCF_013368855.2 Escherichia sp. 93.0816
GCTGCGCCGCTGGCTGGCAGAAAGCGAGGCAATAAACGCTTCGGCTTTTTCCGGCGACTGCTGGCGATAAAGATTCGCCAGCCCGCGCACGGCGTTGGTGTTGCCGCTGTCCATGCGCAGCGTCTGCTGATAATAGCGTTCGGCGGCGGGGTAATCTTTGCGCGCCATCGCCACATCGCCCAGCCCCAGCACTGCATAGCTGTCGGCGTTATCGACATTGCGCGCCTGCTGGAACAGGCGTTCTGCCCGGTCGGGATTATTG
>NZ_JABWNC020000099.1:0-250 GCF_013368855.2 Escherichia sp. 93.0816
GTATCCGGCGGATATCCGGAGTCAGAAAATGCTGACGGATGCCCTGACGGACCTGGCACAGCCGGGGATGGTCCTGAATGCACCGCAAGGCATCAGCATCAGCAGCCCGGAAGGTGTGCGCGTTTCCTCGGGCAGTGCCAGCGTGGGGATTATGTCCCGACAGAATACGGATATCAGTGCACTGAAGCGTTTTACGGTGGCAGCGGGTGAAGCCATCAGTATGCTGGCCTGCAAGACGGGGATGAAACTG
>NZ_JABWNC020000100.1:0-250 GCF_013368855.2 Escherichia sp. 93.0816
ATCCGGCAGACATTACGGTTTATATCGATGGTGTTGCGGCTTCAATGGCTTCGGTTGTCGCAATGGCTGGCGATCGTGTTGTTATGCCGGAGAACGCCATGATGATGATCCATAAACCGTGGGGTATCTCTGGCGGAAATGCTGGCGATATGCGTGATTATGCTGATTTGCTGGATAAGGTGGAAACCGTGTTAATCCCTGCTTATGCCAGAAAAACGGGCAAATCAGCACAGGAAATTACCGCCATGCT
>NZ_JABWNC020000101.1:0-250 GCF_013368855.2 Escherichia sp. 93.0816
CCGTAAGCCGCCGTGACGTTACGGACCCCGGCGACCCAGAACGACATGGCATCGAGAAGCGATTCGCACAGGACAACCGTTGATGAACCGATCAGCGCCTGCTCATTCCACGCGCAGCCGTGAGCGCCGGGAAGGTACAGATGCAGTGGCGTTCCCTTACGCAGATCGCCGCCGATCTTGCGCCCGTACATCTCACGGATCTGCCCGTTCAGATCCATCACCGGCACAACCAGCGACCCGGTGAAGTGCT
>NZ_JABWNC020000102.1:0-250 GCF_013368855.2 Escherichia sp. 93.0816
ATCCGGCAGACATTACGGTTTATATCGATGGTGTTGCGGCTTCAATGGCTTCGGTGGTCGCAATGGCTGGCGATCGTGTTGTGATGCCGGAAAACGCCATGATGATGATACATAAGCCGTGGGGTATCTCTGGCGGAAATGCTGGTGATATGCGTGATTATGCTGATTTGCTGGATAAGGTGGAAACCGTGTTAGTCCCTGCTTATGCCAGAAAAACGGGCAAATCAGCACAGGAAATTACCGCCATGCT
>NZ_JABWNC020000103.1:0-227 GCF_013368855.2 Escherichia sp. 93.0816
AGCTATCAACATAAGTCCCTGTTTTATCTGCTTCGTTAGCGTACCAGGTGCCATACACACCCACACTGTAGCCGTCAATTTGCCCGCGTGAGTTGTACCCGGTCAGGTTGGAATGTGTGTGACTCTTACTGTTGGCATAGCCAGCCATCAGGCCGAGATGCCAGCGATCGAAAGCATTACTGCTCCATTGCGCAATATCGCCGCCAAGTTGCAGAACATAACGGTTG
>NZ_JABWNC020000104.1:0-225 GCF_013368855.2 Escherichia sp. 93.0816
CGCTCGGCTGCGGCTGGGTTATCTGGCGTGATGAAGAAGCACTGCCGAAAGAACTGGTGTTCAACGTTGACTATCTTGGCGGGCAAATCGGGACTTTCGCCATCAACTTCTCTCGCCCTGCCGGTCAGGTGATTGCGCAATACTATGAATTCCTGCGCCTCGGTCGTGAGGGCTACACCAAAGTACAAAACGCCTCTTACCAGGTCGCCACTTACCTGGCGGATG
>NZ_JABWNC020000010.1:0-149974 GCF_013368855.2 Escherichia sp. 93.0816
CCGTAGCGCCGATGGTAGTGTGGGGTCTCCCCATGCGAGAGTAGGGAACTGCCAGGCATCAGATAAAGCGAAAGGCCATCCGGAAGGATGGCCTTTTTGCGTTACTGCAGAAAGAATGCCGGATGCGACGCTGGCGCGTCTTATCCTTCCTACGAAAGATCACGTGGCGTAGGGAAGAGCCGTGTATGCCAGATTCAGCAACGAATACAGTTGCATCAATTTACCCACTTCCATACGTTCTCCTTACCAGAAATCTTTTCTGAAGCTCCTCAATAACCGTTCCCCTGCTAACTAAATTAACTGTTAAGGTTGCATAATCATATGCAACAAATGTATAACATTTGCATTACTAAAAAATAAACAACAGCAACCGACAAAGCATCGGATTATGGCAGGAGAAATAGTGGCATGGCAGAAAGCACTGTAACAGCAGATGGCAAACTGACAAGTAGTGATACTCGTCGCCGCATCTGGGCAATTGTAGGGGCCTCTTCAGGCAACCTGGTCGAATGGTTTGATTTCTACGTCTACTCGTTTTGTTCCCTCTACTTCGCCCACATCTTCTTCCCTTCTGGTAACACGACCACTCAACTACTGCAAACAGCCGGTGTTTTTGCAGCAGGATTCTTGATGCGCCCAATAGGCGGCTGGTTATTTGGTCGAATTGCCGATAAGCATGGTCGCAAAAAATCGATGCTGTTATCGGTGTGTATGATGTGTTTCGGCTCACTGGTTATCGCCTGTTTGCCTGGTTATGAAACAATCGGTACGTGGGCTCCGGCATTATTGCTTCTCGCGCGTTTATTCCAGGGATTATCTGTAGGTGGAGAATATGGCACCAGCGCCACCTATATGAGTGAAGTCGCAGTAGAAGGTCGTAAAGGTTTTTATGCCTCATTTCAGTATGTCACGTTGATCGGCGGACAACTGTTGGCACTACTTGTTGTAGTGGTTTTACAACACACCATGGAAGACGCTGCACTCAGAGAGTGGGGATGGCGCATTCCCTTTGCGTTAGGAGCGGTGTTAGCCGTTGTGGCGTTGTGGTTACGCCGTCAATTGGATGAAGCTTCACAACAAGAAACACGAGCTTTAAAAGAAGCTGGATCTCTGAAAGGATTATGGCGCAATCGCCGTGCATTCATCATGGTTCTCGGTTTTACCGCTGCGGGCTCCCTTTGTTTCTATACCTTCACCACTTACATGCAGAAGTATCTGGTGAATACTGCGGGAATGCACGCCAACGTAGCAAGCGGCATTATGACAGCCGCACTGTTTGTATTTATGCTCATCCAGCCGCTCATTGGTGCACTGTCGGATAAGATTGGCCGTCGAACTTCAATGCTATGTTTCGGTTCTCTGGCAGCCATTTTTACCGTTCCCATTCTCTCAGCATTGCAGAACGTTTCCTCTCCTTATACCGCTTTTGGTCTGGTGATGTGTGCCCTGCTGATCGTGAGTTTTTATACTTCAATCAGCGGGATACTGAAGGCAGAGATGTTCCCGGCACAGGTTCGCGCATTAGGCGTTGGTCTGTCATATGCGGTCGCCAATGCTATATTTGGTGGTTCGGCGGAGTACGTAGCGTTGTCGCTGAAATCAATAGGAATGGAAACAGCCTTCTTCTGGTATGTGACATTGATGGCCGTGGTGGCGTTTCTGGTTTCTTTGATGCTGCATCGCAAAGGGAAGGGAATGCGTCTTTAGTGATGCGTCAGTTGCCAGATGGTATAGCCGGTAGTTGCACCTGCGACATCCCAGGCCAAATCCTTCCAGCTCCAGCCGCTCCCTTCGGGGCGGCTGTCCCAAAGCTCTTTTGACGCGCCCAGCCCAACAGAGAACATCAGCCCGAAAGTGGCACTGCGATCGCGACTCATCCCCTGATGCTGTGCATATTCATTTCCGGCTGCGGAAAGCATCGCCGAGGCGATAAAGTGTTGAGCTTTATCCTGCCCGCTCCAGCTATCGTTAGCCATATGGCTGCATCCAGAAAGTAACAATAGCGAACAGACAAAAAGAATACGCAAAACGTGGCCTCCAAAAAACAAACCCCGTACAGGACGGGGTTATGATTACAGGATGCGGCTAATTAATCGGTCGATGCGGATACGGCGCAAACGGCGGATAAGTTTGCGAACCTTCACCGGATAATCGGCAA
Organism: Escherichia sp. 93.0816; assembly: GCF_013368855.2. Classification (NCBI taxonomy): domain Bacteria; kingdom Pseudomonadati; phylum Pseudomonadota; class Gammaproteobacteria; order Enterobacterales; family Enterobacteriaceae; genus Escherichia; species Escherichia sp. 93.0816. The sequence goes on from NZ_JABWNC020000010.1 coordinate 2,159, forward strand.
TACTTTGCAGATCGCGGTAGTGCTTAACGATGGTAGTATGCTCGCGGATCAGCTCTAGTTCTTTCTCACGCTGTGGCGCAAGTTCCAGTTGCGGATCGTGGATCAAAATGGCATTTTCCAGATCCAGACGCCAGGCGCGTGGGTTCAGGTTATTACCGGTTACCAGCATCCACTTATCATCAACCCACATACCTTTCAGATGATAGGTGTTGTCGTCATCTTTCCATAACCGAACCACTAACTGGTCAGTATTGACGTAATACTGCAAACGGCTCAGGAAGCGACGCAGATTGATCTCATAGAGATAAGGCAGTGCGCCAATTATCTTGAAAGGTTCATCTTCCGGAATGTAGAAGTCATTCGCGGTTTTATCACCAACAATAATTTCGACCTTTTTCCCTTCGCGCAGCAACTGGATGATATTGCGCACAAGGATTGCTGGCAGGTTGAAGTATGGCGTACAGATGGTTAGTTTCTGCTCGGCACAAGGCATAAGATGGAAAATGGTCTTGTTCAACAGACTCGATTTCCCCAGACCAACCAACGGCGTTACGGAAAGCTGATCGTTATCGGCATCGCCCTGGAAATGATAAGCGGCATCACGCAGCTCCTGGCGGAACAGGCGAATGTCGTTCTTGATTTCCGGACTTTTTGGGCGATTAACATCATCCAGACGGTTAACGCCGCGACCATTCATAATATTCTGTGTAACCCATTCAAACATAATGTCTGACATCTTACGGTTACGGATCAGATGATAACGGTCGTAGCGATATTTATCGTGCTGATGCAGGTAAACATCGTTCAGGCTGGCACCGCTATAAAGTACACTATCGTCGATGATAAAGCCTTTAAAGTGCAGAACGCCCAGAGCTTCACGGGTATTGATCGGAACACCATAAACCGGAACATCTATGCCCGGATTTTCCTGCGCCATGCGGCAGTACCAGTCAGCGTTAGTGTTAGATGCCGCAGCGCCAATGCGTCCACGTTGTGCACGATGCCAGTCGACCAGCACCCGCACATCCAGTTCCGGACGTTGCCGTTTAGCCTCATACAACGCGTTCAGAATGCCTTTGCCACCGTCATCCTGTTCGAGATACAGGGCAACAATGCAAATGCGCTGCTTCGCGCTGGCTATTTTTTCCAGCAGCGTCTCCCGGAAGTCGGCGGGAGCGTAAAAGAAATCGACATCATCAACTGATTGAGAAATCTTGGGTAGTTGGGCAAGGTGTTGTTGATGTTTATTACGCTTAAATTTTGACAACATCACAGTGCATTTCTTCTCTGTTCATTGAAGGGTCCTCTGTGCAATGCAGACGACATAAGCGGGCAATAATAACACCAGTCCCGATTAAGTGGTCAACATTTCCAGTACCTTACTCATGATTCCTCGCGCTGGGCAAGATTTAGCGTAAGCCCAACGATCCCCTCTTCGAGCTGGATATCAACGTTAAACCCGAGCTTGCGGGCCAGCGCCACCATGCCACGATTGTTTGGCATCGTAATACCATTCAGACGTTGCAGTCCGTGATCTCGCGTATAGGTAATCAACTTTTCCATTAAGCGGCGGCCTAAGCCTAATCCTTTGAGATCCGATCTAACCAGTACGGCAAATTCGGCATCGATGTTATCAGGGTCAGAGATCGCTCGTGTGACGCCAAGGATCTCTTCTGTTTGATCAATACGTCGTACCGCCACAAAAGCCATTTCTCGATCGTAGTCGATCTGCGTCATGTTGGCTAAATCTTCATGGGTAAATTCGTTGATCTCGCTAAAGTAGCGGTAATAAAGATCTTCTTTGGTGACTCGCGAAATGAATTGCTGAAGCTGTGGCTCATCTTCCGGCAAAATCGGGCGGAACAAGCAGCGTTCGCTATTTTTCAATTCTACCCACTCTTCCAGCTGATGCGGATACGGACGCACAGCAAGGCGACTCTCGTTATCGCCTTCAAACGGCGCGATATCCAGCGTGACATCCAGCGCGGTAAATTCATTGCCGGAAGCCAGCAAAGGATGAATATCTAACCGCTGAATCTCAGGGCAATCGACAATCAGGTTGGAAACCTGCACCAGGAGCTGACTCAAGCCTGCAACATCCAATGGGCGTAGCGCACTGCGCGCACGAATCTTTTTACTTTTGATCCCCTGAATAACCAGATAGCGGGCCAGGTTCATGTTCAGCGGTGGCAACGCCACGACGGCTTGGTCTTCAGGACGCCATTCCACACCGCCTTCACCAAGCATGATCAACGGCCCGAAAACCGGATCGTGCTCGACGACTACGCGCAACTCCTGAGCGCCTGCACGGTTAGCCATACTTTGCACCAGCAGACCGTGGATCCGCGCCTGCGGCCAGGCCATTTTTACCCGATCGAAAATAGCGTTCGCGGCTTGCTGGACTTCACTAGCCGTACGCAAATAGAGCATCACGCCCTGAACTTCTGATTTATGCGGAATGTCCGGCGAACGCAATTTTAGCGCCACCGGATAACCAATCTGTTCGGCAATATGTACAGCTTCGGTGCTGTCAGTGGCAATCCAGGTGGGAAGCGTGTTCATCCCGTACGCTTGCAGGATGGGCTGAACTTCATGGGTATCGAGCGATGTTGCCCCTTCGGCAATGGCTTGCTGTAGCAGAATATGCGCTTCTGCGGTATTAGAGGTCAGATTGCTGGGCAGCGCCGGCGTTTCGCGTAGTTGCTTCTGATTACGCCGGTACTCCACCATATGCATAAAAGCAGTGATGGTTCCTTCCGGCGTTCGATAGGTCGGCAGCCCGGCTTCGCTGAATAAACGTCGTGCCTCTTGCGAGGAGTGCTCGCCACACCAGTTCGTCAGCAGAGACACATACTTGCTGCGGGGATGATGTTTTACCGCTTCAATTAATGCATGCGCACTTTCTGTTGCGGGCGCTGCGGCGCTGGGCGAATGAATAACCATTAGTGCATCAAAATCCTGGCTGTGGAGCAGAATATCCAGCGTTTTAACATAATGCTCGCTGCTGGCGTCATCGCGCAGATCGAGCGGGTTAGAGATAGCGACATGTTCTGGCAGCGTATCGCGCAGTTTCTGGCAGATCTCTTCACTGAGCGTTGCCAGTTTGCCATTGCGCGACCATAAGGCATCCAGCGCCAGCGCGGCAGGTGCGGCACCGTTGCTGATTATCATCAGCCGGTCGCCACGTAGCGGGCGCATATGGCTAAGGGTTTCTACCGCCGAAAATAGTTCGTGAGTGTCCTGCACTCGTAATAAACCTGCGCGCTGAATAGCCGCATCCCACGCCGGGTCCATTCCTGCCGTGGTGTTCAACAGACGTTGGGCCGCCGGGCTACGTCCGCTTTTAATCACCAGAATCGGTTTATTGCGAGAGGCGCTACGGGCAGCCGAAACAAAGCGTCGTGCATCGCTTAACTGTTCGAGGTAGAGCAGGATGGCACTGGTTTTACTGTCGCGCGCCAGATAATCGAGCAATTCGTCAACGTCGATATCCAGGCTGTCGCCGAGAGCAATAAAATACGAAAAGCCCATCTCACGCTGTTGCGCCCAGTCGAGGATGGTGTTGGAGACGGCAGCCGACTGCGAAATAAACGCCAGCTTGCCGCGTTTAATCGGCACGGGCGAAAAGCTGGCATTTAAACCTTGCCAGGGAGCCAGTAATCCCAGACTGTTTGGCCCGAGCAGACGCATGTTATGGCGCAGGGCGCAGGCGCGGAGATCTTCGTGTTGCGATGCTGGTGCAGAAAGAATAATGCAGGTTTTACAGCCTTTCTCGCCGAGCTCTTCCAGAAGAGCAAGATTGCGGCTGGCATTGGTACACAAAACCGCAAGGTCGGGTGTAAAGGGCAAGCTGGCAATATCCGGCCAGGCCAACACACCCAACACCGCTTTCCAGGCTGGCGTCACCGGGAGTACCGGCCCGTTAAAGCCTCCCGCCAGCAGGTTACGCATCATCAGGTAACCTGCGCGATTGGGTTTCATTGATGCGCCAATTACCGCTATCGATTTTGGTCGCAGTAGTGCTTCCAGTCCTCGCTGACTCATACCGGTCTCCCGCAGAAGTGACCGAATGATTTTAAACGCTTTCTAACTGTTCTGCTGTGATGCTACCCAGATGTTGCGTTTTTCCTGCCAGATAGCGCGTTTTAAAACGAGTGAAATGCTCGCCTAAGCCCGTTGCTGCTTCGGTATCGCCCGCCATATCTAAAAGTGCGATGGCTACTTCGGCAGTACAATATTGGCCTTCGGCCTGGGCTTCACGCAGGCGATAGGCAGAAAGCCGGGAAAGATCGACGGAAATAACCGGGAAATTATCCAGATACGGACTTTTACGAAACATCTTGCGAGCTTCCGGCCAGGTGCCATCGAGCATGATAAACAGCGGCGGCTTACCGGAAGGCGGCGAGAAGATGACTTCCCGTTGCTCGCCGGCATACGAGGCGGGAAAAACCACCATTGGTTGGTAATCCGGGTTTTGTACCAGCTCCAGCAAATCTTGCGATGGTTCAGTGCGCGACCATTGAAACGCGACAGTATCCGGCAAGATATCAGCAATTAAACGTCCGGTATTGCTGGGCTTCATTGGCTCGGTATCGAACATCAGCAAACAAAAACGGCTTTTTGCTTCAGTTGGGGTGATTGTCGAACAGAGGCAAAGTTTCTCTGGCAAAAGGCAGCGTTGGCAACGACGAACGCGATTACCACGGGCAAGAAAAGGACGCGTTGCGCGTGCAATACGTTCGGCGCGTAACTGGAGAACAGCGTTTTCGGTCATGAGAGAGGGCGTCGAAAAACCGCCATTGTCGCAGAGGAGAAAACGGGGCACAAGATGCGCCCCGGTAAGATTAAAGAGATTCGTTCAACCAGCTATCGAACGGTGCTTTCGGCACTGCGCCGTTAAGCATGTCAACAACCTGACCATTTTTGAAAATCATAATCGTCGGAATGCTACGAATACCAAAGCGGCTGCTTAATTCACGTTCAGCTTCGGTATTCACTTTTACAAAACGCACTTTACCGCTACGCTCTTGCGCAACATCTTCAAAAATCGGCGCGAAGTTACGGCAGGGGCCGCACCACGGTGCCCAGAAGTCGATCACTACAGGCAGATCGTCTTTCAGCAATTTGTCGAGTGTTTCACCGGTCGCATTAATCACCTCTCCGTCAAACAGGTCGTGACCGCAGCGTCCGCATTTTGCCGCATCTTCGATCCGATCGTCGGGAATGCGATTGATGGCCTGACAATGGGTACAAACGGTATTCATAACTAACCTCGGGATGAGTAAGGAGACTTATCGGCAATGACGCCGGTATGTTTCTAATATGTTACATATTATCAAAGGCAATGTTCCAGACAACAATCTGTTTTATTCAATAGATATGATAGTCGCAGGCTTTGGTACGAAATCATGGCGAACCGCGCGCACTTCGGGTAATCTGCGCGCTTCGCGCAGCGCTGGTGGAGAAAAGCATGAACGATGAAATGAAAGGTAAAAGCGGCAAGGTCAAAGTGATGTATGTCCGCAGTGATGATGATTCTGATAAACGTACCCACAACCCGCGTACCGGGAAAGGGGGCGGGCGTCCAGGAAAATCTCGTGCTGACGGTGGCCGTCGCCCCGCCCGCGATGACAAACAGAGTCAGCCCCGTGACCGCAAGTGGGAAGATTCGCCGTGGCGCACGGTTTCCCGCGCGCCGGGTGATGAGACGCCGGAAAAGGCCGATCACGGTGGCATCAGTGGTAAAAGTTTTATTGATCCGGAAGTGTTGCGTCGTCAGCGTGCGGAAGAAACCCGTGTCTACGGCGAAAATGCATGTCAGGCACTGTTCCAGAGCCGTCCGGAAGCGATTGTTCGCGCCTGGTTTATCCAGAGCGTAACGCCACGTTTTAAAGAAGCATTGCGCTGGATGGCGGCAAACCGCAAAGCGTACCATGTGGTGGATGAAGCGGAACTGACAAAAGCATCAGGCACGGAACATCACGGTGGCGTTTGCTTCCTGATCAAAAAGCGTAACGGTACAACCGTGCAGCAGTGGGTAAGCCAGGCTGGCGCGCAGGATTGCGTTCTGGCACTGGAAAACGAATCTAACCCGCATAACCTGGGTGGCATGATGCGTAGCTGCGCGCACTTTGGCGTGAAAGGCGTTGTGGTGCAGGATGCGGCGTTGCTGGAATCGGGTGCGGCAATCCGTACCGCAGAAGGCGGCGCAGAGCACGTTCAGCCGATTACCGGCGACAACATTGTTAATGTGCTGGATGATTTCCGTCAGGCGGGTTACACCGTAGTGACCACTTCCAGCGAGCAGGGGAAACCGCTGTTCAAAACCAGTCTGCCAGAGAAAATGGTGCTGGTGCTGGGTCAGGAATATGAAGGGTTACCGGATGCCGCACGCGATCCGAACGATTTGCGCGTGAAGATTGATGGTACTGGCAACGTTGCCGGGCTGAATATCTCTGTCGCAACTGGCGTGCTGCTTGGCGAATGGTGGCGTCAGAACAAAGCCTGATAAATCAGCCGGATGGCAACGATGTCATCCGGCATTTTCCCGCAAATTTACTCACTCTCTGCCGGTAACACTGGCATCCAGTCAATCGGTTTTTCGCCACGTTGTTCCAGCCACTGATTTGCCAGCACAAAATGGTTGCAGCCAAAGAATCCACGATGCGCCGAAAGCGGCGACGGATGCGGCGCTTTCAGCACGTGATGGCGTTGCTTATCTATTATCGCCCCTTTCTTTTGCGCATGTGATCCCCACAACAAAAACACCACGCCTTCACGATGCTGATTAATCAGGCTGATGACTTTATCAGTAAACGTTTCCCAGCCGAGGCTGGCGTGGGAATGTGCCTGGCCTGCGCGTACCGTCAATACGGTGTTGAGCAGGAGAACCCCCTGACGTGCCCAGCTTTCAAGATAGCCATGTGTCGGGCGAGTAAAGCCTGGAAGGGTATTTTCCAGCTCTTTGTACATATTCAGTAGAGAAGGCGGTATAGAAATGCCTGGGCGAACGGAAAATGCCAGACCGTGCGCTTGTCCGGGGCCGTGGTAAGGATCCTGACCGAGGATCACCACTTTGACATCGCCCAGTTCAGTAAAGCGAAAGGCGTTAAAAACATCTTTTTGTGGTGGGTAGATGGTTATCCCGGACTGCCGCTCGCTGGCAACGGTCTGGAGGGTGTTAAGAAAATAGGGTTGCTGCTTTTCTTCAGCCAGCACGTCATGCCAGGTTAATTGGTTAGTCATCTCGCTCTCCTGCGGATCTTCAATCCGCCTAGCTTAACTGCTTCTTTCTACAGAACAAAATCAAGCTCATTTTTTAGCCATAAACGAGTGCAAAAAAGTGTAAATTGGTAAAATTTCACGCTCGCATAAGTTGATGTAAAACAATAAAATCCATTTCCGACCACATTTGATGTGTGGTTTTTATTGATTTAAATCAAAGAATCAAGGGTGTTTGAGGAGTATATATACACTCAAGCAACAATGGTTTTACCAATTGGCCGCGACAGGCTAATCAAATCAAATAATTTGCCGGGGAGGCATCACATGATTACAGGTATCCAGATTACTAAAGCCGCTAATGACGATCTGCTGAACTCTTTCTGGCTGCTGGACAGCGAAAAAGGCGAAGCGCGTTGCATCGTTGCGAAAGCAGGTTTTGCAGAAGACGAAGTGGTTGCAGTAAGCAAACTGGGTGACATTGAATACCGTGAAGTTCCTGTAGAAGTTAAACCAGAAGTTCGCGTTGAAGGTGGTCAGCACCTGAACGTAAACGTTCTGCGTCGTGAAACTCTGGAAGATGCAGTTAAGCATCCGGAAAAATATCCGCAGTTGACTATCCGTGTATCCGGTTATGCAGTTCGCTTCAACTCTCTGACTCCGGAACAGCAGCGCGACGTTATCGCTCGTACCTTTACTGAAAGCCTGTAAGGCTTAAGTAGCAAGTTATTAAGCGGAAGAGGGTAATCTCTTCCGCTTTTCTTTTGTCTTTCAATAGAAAATACGTACCGCACAATAGACCAGCAACAGCGCCAGAACGATATTCAACTGGCGACCATAGTGGCGAAACAATCGCTGAAACAGATGCCCCGCCAGCGCCCAACAGACATTGCCGAACGTCCCAATCATCGCCAGCAAAACGCTGACGCCAACTACCCAGCTTAACGCCTGCGTTTGCGGCAGGACAAACGTCGACAGTGCCGTAATGCCGTACAAAATGATTTTGACGTTCACAAACTGTAGCGCAAAGCTCGCCCAAAAGCTGATCGGTTTTGCCTGAAGTCCGTCTTCTTTTGTTGGACTGGTAGCGATTTTCCACGCCAGCCAGACAATATATGCCGCCCCCGCCCAACTCAACAGATGCACTGCTGCCGGGTCGATAACAGCCAATGAAAATGAAATTCCCGCACACAGCAGCATGACAATCAAAAATCCCAGACTCATCCCCGCCAGTACGCGGGTACTCTGACGAAACCCATGCGACGTGGCTGAACTCAGAGCAAGAATATTGTTCGGTCCAGGCGTGAGGGCAGTAATCAGGGTGTAGGTCCAGAAAGCACTTAATGGGGTCGGTGTCACTTGTTATCTCCTTTGTTTTGATAGACAGTACCCGACATGAAACATTTAAAAAAATGAATGTTTTTACATTCTAAATTCGACAATATCGATAGGTTTGGGTTTATGGATCTGCGCCGTTTTATTACGCTTAAAACCGTGGTGGAAGAGGGTTCCTTTTTGCGAGCTTCGCAAAAATTGTGCTGCACACAATCGACGGTTACTTTTCATATTCAGCAGCTTGAACAGGAGTTCTCGGTACAGTTGTTTGAGAAAATTGGTCGACGGATGTGCCTTACCCGCGAAGGAAAAAAGCTGCTGCCGCACATTTATGAACTCACCAGAGTGATGGATACGCTACGCGAGGCTGCCAAAAAAGAGTCGGATCCGGATGGGGAGCTGCGCGTTGTTTCGGGCGAAACGTTGCTCTCTTACCGAATGCCGCAGGTGTTGCAGCGTTTTCGGCAACGCGCACCAAAAGTGCGTTTATCGTTGCAGTCGCTGAACTGTTACGTGATCCGTGATGCGCTACTGAATGATGAGGCCGATGTCGGGGTTTTTTATCGCGTAGGGAATGATGATGCTCTGAACCGACGAGAGTTGGGTGAACAATCACTGGTGTTGGTGGCTTCACCGCAAATTACAGATGTCGATTTTACTGAGCCGGGAAGACATAACGCCTGTAGCTTTATTATTAACGAACCGCAATGCGTCTTCCGCCAGATATTTGAAAGCACGCTGCGTCAGCGACGGATTACGGTGGAACACACCATTGAGCTTATAAGCATTGAAAGTATCAAGCGATGTGTTGCGGCAAACATTGGAGTCAGCTACTTACCGCGATTTGCGGTAGCAAAAGAGCTGGAGTGCGGAGAATTAATTGAATTGCCCTTCGGCGAACCGTCGCAGACCATTACGGCAATGTGCGCTCACCATGCCGGAAAAGCGGTTAGCCCGGCGATGCACACTTTTATTCAGTGTGTTGAAGAGTGTTTTTTGCCGGAATAAAAAAAGCCGGGCTTAAACCCGGCATTATGATTACTCTTCTGTCGTTTGCGGCGGCACGCCCGTTCCGCTTGGTTTGCGGCGCTTACCAATATTTTTGGTATCGCGATGGCGTTTTTTCACCCGTGGCTTCTCTTTCTCTTTAGCCTTTTTCTTCTCGGCGCGTTTTGCCAACACTTTTTTCGATGGCTTGCCGGTCTGTTTCTCGCTTGGTGCACGGGTCTTCGGTCGTAACTCATCAATTACGCGTGCTTTAATCGGCTCTTCAATATAACGACCGACCTTACCCAGCAGCAGATGGTCATGAGCTTCAACCAGCGAGATAGCGATACCTTTACGACCAGCGCGAGCGGTACGCCCGATACGGTGCAAATAAGTATCGCCACTGCGCGGCATATCGAAGTTAAAGACGTGGCTGACATCCGGAATGTCGATACCGCGTGCGGCAACATCGGTTGCAACCAGCACGTTAACACGACCTTCGGTCAGGCGTTTGATCGCTTCGTTACGCTTGCCTTGTACCATCTCACCTTCGAGATAGCAGTTGTTGATGCCCGCTTCGCGCAGCCAGTTTGCCAGCTCATGCACACGCTCACGCTTACGCACAAACACAATTGAGCGGGTCGCTTCTGGTTGTTTTAACAGATGCACCAGCAACGCGGTTTTATGCTCAAGGTCATCGGCACGGTAATACCACTGATGAATTTTTTTGCGCTCACGAGTGGACGGATTCGCAGAAACCTCCACTGGATCTTCCAGCAGACGCTCGGCAAAGTCCTGAATGGCATCGCCTTCCAGCGTTGCTGAGAAGAGCAGGGTTTGTTTACGCCAGCGAGTTTCGCCAGCAATATGTTCGATATCCTGGGCGAAGCCCATATCCAGCATACGGTCTGCTTCGTCGAGGATCAGTGTTTCAACCGCGCGGCAATCGAAGTTCTCTTCTTTTATATACTGCAGCAGACGTCCGGTCGTGGCGACCACGATGTCCTGATTTTCGCTGAACACTTCTGCGTGGTTCATATAGGCTACGCCGCCGGTGATGGTGGCGATATCCAGATGCGTATGTTTCGCCAGTTCGCGGGCATGATCGGCCACCTGCATCGCCAGCTCGCGAGTTGGGGTGAGGATCAAAATACGTGGCGGACCGGATTTCTTACGCGGGAAATCGAGCAGGTGCTGCAACGCTGGCAGCAGATACGCCGCCGTTTTACCGGTGCCTGTCGGCGCAGAACCGAGTACATCACGGCCATCGAGCGCAGGCGGAATGGCGGCAGCCTGAATGGCGGTCGGGCGAGTGAAACCTTTATCCTGGAGGGCTTCCAGCAGGCTTTCGTCGAGTTCAAGTTCGGAAAAAGTCGTTACAGTCATGTTCTACCTCTGTGTGGGGCGCTGATTATAGACGTTACGGCTGCAATCTTCATCTGTTTGTATGGATATCGCTTCTCAGGTATTGTTCTTACCCGGTGCTATCGCCGTTTTTCCAGCAAGGTTTTATTTTCATGTCACAGTCTACATCCGTGCTTCGTCGTAATGGATTTACTTTTAAACAGTTTTTTGTCGCACACGATCGCTGTGCAATGAAAGTGGGAACGGATGGAATTTTGCTGGGCGCATGGGCTCCTGTGGCTGGGGTAAAACGCTGCCTTGATATCGGCAGCGGTAGCGGCTTATTGGCTTTGATGCTGGCGCAGCGCACCGATGACGGCGTGATAATCGATGCGGTTGAAATTGAAAACGAAGCGGCTGCCCAGGCGCAGGAAAATATCGCGCAGTCCCCGTGGGCAGAGCGGATTAACGTCCATACGGCAGATATTCAGCAGTGGATTACCCAGCAGACTGCGCGTTTTGACTTAATTATCAGTAACCCGCCCTATTATGAGCAGGGAGTAGAGTGCGCAACACCACAGCGGGAGCAGGCGCGCTATACCACTACGCTTGATCACCAGGCGTTGCTCACTTGTGCGGCAGAATGCATTACCGAAGAGGGATTTTTCTGCGTGGTGCTGCCAGAACAGATCGGTAATGGTTTTACTGAACTGGCGTTAAATATGGGCTGGCATTTACGTTTACGGACGGATGTGGCGGAAAACGAAGCGCGACTGCCGCATCGGGTGCTGCTGGCATTCTCCCCACAGGCGGGGGAGTGTTTTAGCGATCGCTTAGTGATTCGTGGGCCAGACCAGAACTATTCCGAAGCGTATACGGCGCTGACCCAGGCTTTTTATCTATTTATGTAATGATTGCCGGGGGTGAGAATCGACGGACCGGAATGCGTGAGTAGCTCCGGGTAATCCAGCGTGTAATGCAAGCCCCGACTCTCTTTGCGCATTATCGCGCAGCGAACAATCAACTCGGCAACCTGCACCAGATTACGCAGCTCCAGTAAATTATTCGACACACGGAAGTGAGCATAATATTCATCTATCTCCTGCTGCAGCATATTGATCCGCCGCAGGGCGCGCTCCAGGCGCTTTGTTGTGCGTACAATGCCCACGTAATCCCACATAAACAGGCGTAACTCATGCCAGTTATGTTGAATCACCACCAGTTCATCAGGATTCTCAACGCGGCTTTCATCCCACGGTGGTAACGTACTGACGCCGTGGGCGTAAGGCATACGTCTGGTGATATCTTCTGCCGCCGACCAGCCATAGACCAGACACTCCAGCAATGAATTCGAGGCCATGCGGTTAGCGCCGTGTAAGCCGGTATAACTCACCTCGCCAATGGCATACAAGCCCTCGACGTCCGTACGCCCATGATCATCAACCATTACACCACCGCAGGTATAGTGTGCAGCAGGCACAATCGGTACCGGTTCTTGTGTGAGATCAATCCCCAGCCCGAGCAGCTTTTCATAAATCATCGGGAAATGCTGACGAATAAAATCCGCAGGTTTATGGCTGATATCGAGGAACATACAATCCGCGCCGAGGCGTTTCATTTCATGGTCAATGGCGCGGGCGACAATATCGCGCGGGGCCAGTTCGCCGCGCTCATCAAAATCGGGCATAAATCGTGTACCGTCCGGGCGTTTCAAATAAGCGCCTTCGCCACGTAAGGCTTCCGTTAACAGGAAGTTTCGAGCCTGTGGATGATACAGTGCGGTAGGGTGGAACTGATTAAATTCAAGATTAGCAACCCGGCAACCCGCGCGCCAGGCCATGGCAATACCATCACCAGAGGAAATATCCGGATTGGTGGTATACTGATAAACTTTCGATGCGCCTCCGGTTGCCAGCACTACCGCTTTTGCGTGGCAGGTTTCTACCGCTTCTTTATTGCGATTCCACACCCATGCGCCAACAACCCGTCGCGTACCCGGCAGACCAATTTTGTCAGAAATAATCAGATCGACGGCGTTGCTGCGTTCCAGCACGCGAATATTCGGATGATTCTGCGCCTTGCTCACCAGTGTGGTTTCTACTTCTTTACCAGTGGCGTCGGCAGCATGAAGAATACGACGGTGACTATGTCCACCTTCACGGGTCAGATGGTAGCTCTCTTCGCCATTTGGCCGAACGTGGGTATCAAACAACACCCCCTGGTCGATCAACCATTGCACGCAAGAACGCGCATTGCTGGCAACAAATTCAACTGCATGGCGATCGCAAATTCCGGCACCAGCAATTAAGGTATCTTCCACATGTGAATCGATGCTGTCAGTTTCATCAAACACGGCGGCAATTCCGCCCTGGGCGTAAAACGTCGAGCCTTCTGTAACTGGACCTTTACTTAGAACGATGACTTGATGCTTATCCGCCAGACGTAGCGCCAGTGAAAGCCCGGCGGCACCGCTACCAATAATCAACACATCACAAGAATGTTCAGGGAAAATATTCATTTTGATTGTTTAATTTACTAAACACTGTTCGGCCAGCATAGCATCATGTTGTACAATTAAACACCTGTTATTTTGATGTTTGTTGCATGGGCTAAACATGTTGATTCAGGGAGACGGGAAAAAGAGAAGTTGATCGTCGGCGGAGGATTAGGTGGTGAAATAAAAAGGCCGTTGGGTTACTCTTCAGGCAGTTAAATGGGCATTTCTACACAGATAATGCGTTATTCAGATTCTGTAGACTTATAATGATAGATAATGATCCGTCTACAGCATGACAAACAAAAACAGATGCGTTACGGAACTTTACAAAAACGAGACACTCTAACCCTTTGCTTGCTCAAATTGCAGCTAATGGAGTGGCGTTTCGATAGCGCGTGGAAATTTGGTTTGGGGAGATTTTACCTCGGATGAGCGAGCAGTTAACGGACCAGGTCCTGGTTGAGCGGGTCCAGAAGGGAGATCAGAAAGCCTTTAACTTACTGGTAGTGCGCTATCAGCATAAGGTGGCGAGTCTGGTTTCCCGCTATGTGCCGTCGGGTGATGTTCCCGATGTGGTACAAGAAGCTTTTATTAAAGCCTATCGTGCGCTGGATTCGTTCCGGGGAGATAGTGCTTTTTATACATGGCTGTATCGGATTGCTGTTAATACGGCAAAAAATTACCTGGTTGCTCAGGGGCGTCGTCCACCTTCCAGTGATGTGGATGCCATTGAAGCTGAAAACTTCGAAAGTGGCGGCGCGCTAAAAGAAATTTCGAACCCTGAGAACTTAATGTTGTCAGAAGAACTGAGACAGATAGTTTTCCGAACTATTGAGTCCCTCCCGGAAGATTTACGCATGGCAATAACCTTGCGGGAGCTGGATGGCCTGAGCTATGAAGAGATAGCCGCTATCATGGATTGTCCGGTGGGTACGGTGCGTTCACGTATCTTCCGAGCGAGGGAAGCTATTGATAATAAAGTTCAACCGCTTATCAGGCGTTGACGATAGCGGGATACTGGATAAGGGTATTAGGCATGCAGAAAGAACAACTTTCCGCTTTAATGGATGGCGAAACGCTGGATAGTGAGCTGCTTAACGAACTGGCTCACAACCCGGAAATGCAGAAAACCTGGGAAAACTATCACTTAATCCGTGACTCTATGCGGGGTGATACTCCCGAGGTGCTTCATTTCGATATCTCTTCCCGCGTGATGGCTGCCATTGAAGAAGAGCCAGTACGTCAACCGACGACATTGATCCCAGAGGCTCAGCCTGCACCGCATCAATGGCAGAAAATGCCATTTTGGCAGAAAGTACGTCCATGGGCGGCACAGCTTACCCAAATGGGCGTAGCGGCGTGTGTATCGCTTGCAGTTATCGTTGGCGTCCAGCACTATAATGGACAATCTGAAACGTCCCAGCAGCCCGAAACTCCGGTATTTAATACTCTGCCGATGATGGGTAAAGCCAGTCCGGTAAGTCTGGGAGTGCCTTCTGAAGCGACCGCGAATAATGGTCAACAGCAGCAGGTACAGGAGCAGCGTCGTCGCATTAATGCCATGTTGCAGGATTACGAACTGCAACGTCGACTTCACTCCGAACAGCTTCAGTTTGAGCAGGCACAAACACAGCAAGCCGCTGTACAGGTGCCAGGAATTCAAACTTTAGGAACGCAATCGCAGTAATGAAGCAACTTTGGTTTGCCATGTCATTAGTGACAGGTAGCCTGTTATTCTCTGCTAACGCCTCGGCCACCCCTGCGTCCGGGGCGTTATTACAGCAGATGAACCTGGCTAGTCAGTCACTGAATTACGAGCTGTCATTCATCAGCATCAATAAACAAGGTGTTGAGTCCCTGCGTTATCGACATGCACGCCTCGATAACCGTCCTCTTGCACAGTTGTTGCAAATGGATGGGCCGCGTCGGGAAGTGGTACAGCGCGGCAATGAAATCAGCTATTTTGAACCGGGCCTTGAACCGTTCACACTTAATGGCGATTACATTGTTGATTCTCTGCCATCGCTCATCTATACCGATTTCAAACGCCTTTCTCCTTACTACGACTTTATCTCCGTGGGGCGCACGCGTATTGCCGACCGCTTATGTGAGGTAATCCGCGTAGTCGCCCGTGATGGCACACGCTACAGCTACATCGTATGGATGGATACCGAATCGAAATTACCGATGCGGGTAGATCTCCTTGATCGCGATGGTGAAACGCTGGAACAATTTCGCGTGATTGCTTTCAACGTCAATCAGGATATCAGCAGCAGTATGCAGACGCTGGCGAAGGCGAACTTGCCACCGCTGCTTTCTGTACCAGTGGGGGAAAAAGCCAAATTTAACTGGGCTCCAACCTGGTTGCCACAGGGGTTTAGCGAAGTTTCCAGCAGTCGGCGTCCGCTACCGACGATGGACAACATGCCTATCGAATCACGTCTCTATTCCGACGGATTATTCAGCTTTTCGGTAAACGTTAACCGTGCTACGCCATCGAGCACCGACCAGATGTTGCGTACCGGACGCAGAACCGTCAGTACCAGCGTACGTGATAACGCCGAAATCACCATTGTTGGTGAACTGCCACCGCAAACGGCGAAGCGCATTGCCGAGAATATTAAGTTTGGGGCAGGGCAATGATTAAAGAGTGGGCTACTGTAGTCTCCTGGAAAAACGGGCAGGCGCTGGTCAGTTGTGATGTCAAAGCCTCATGCAGCAGCTGCGCTTCCCGTGCTGGTTGCGGTAGCCGCGTGTTGAATAAACTTGGCCCGCAAACCACACATACCATCGTCGTACCCTGTGATGAACCGTTAGTGCCGGGGCAAAAAGTGGAATTAGGAATCGCCGAAGGCAGCCTGCTCAGCTCCGCATTACTGGTTTATATGTCGCCGCTAGTGGGATTATTCCTCATCGCTTCGTTATTTCAGCTACTCTTTGCTTCAGATATTGCAGCATTATGCGGTGCGATTCTCGGCGGCGTTGGCGGATTCCTCATTGCGCGTGGATACTCACGTAAGTTTGCTGCCCGGGCAGAATGGCAACCTGTCATCTTAAGCGTGGCATTGCCACCTGGCCTTGTGCGATTTGAAACATCTTCGGAAGACGCGAGCCAGTGATTTCACTGGCTTTGTTGTATTTTGCATAACAAATGCGAGGACGTTTCCAGATACCACAATCCATACGGTATGAACATTTCCTCGCCTCAATGTTGTAGTGTAGAATGCGGCGTTTCTATTAATACAGACGTTAAGCTCAGAACAGCGACTTCTAAAAGCCTGGTTAACCGGGCATTAAGGCACAATAATCATACTTTATGAAGAATATACGTAACTTTTCGATCATAGCTCACATTGACCACGGTAAATCGACGCTGTCTGACCGTATTATCCAGATCTGCGGTGGCCTGTCTGACCGTGAAATGGAGGCACAGGTTCTCGATTCCATGGATCTTGAGCGTGAGCGTGGCATAACTATCAAAGCGCAGAGCGTGACGCTGGACTATAAAGCGTCCGATGGCGAAACCTATCAACTTAACTTTATCGACACCCCGGGTCACGTAGACTTCTCCTATGAAGTATCGCGTTCGCTGGCCGCTTGTGAAGGTGCATTGCTGGTGGTTGACGCCGGGCAGGGCGTAGAAGCGCAAACCCTGGCAAACTGCTACACCGCAATGGAAATGGATCTCGAGGTAGTGCCGGTACTGAACAAGATTGACCTGCCGGCAGCCGATCCTGAACGAGTTGCGGAAGAAATTGAAGATATCGTTGGTATCGACGCCACCGACGCAGTGCGTTGCTCGGCGAAAACCGGCGTTGGTGTGCAGGATGTTCTTGAACGTCTGGTGCGCGACATCCCACCGCCGGAAGGCGATCCGGAAGGCCCGTTGCAGGCTCTGATTATCGACTCCTGGTTCGACAACTACCTGGGCGTTGTTTCTCTTATCCGTATTAAAAACGGCACCCTGCGTAAGGGCGACAAAGTGAAAGTCATGAGTACCGGGCAGACTTATAACGCCGACCGTCTGGGTATTTTCACGCCGAAGCAAGTTGACCGTACAGAGCTGAAATGTGGCGAAGTAGGCTGGTTGGTATGTGCGATTAAAGATATCCACGGCGCACCAGTCGGTGACACCTTAACTTTAGCTCGTAATCCGGCAGAAAAGGCGCTGCCAGGATTTAAGAAAGTTAAACCGCAGGTTTACGCCGGTCTGTTCCCGGTAAGTTCCGACGACTATGAAGCCTTCCGCGATGCGCTGGGTAAATTGAGTCTCAACGATGCCTCTTTGTTCTACGAGCCGGAAAGTTCTACAGCACTGGGCTTTGGTTTCCGCTGCGGCTTCCTCGGCCTGCTGCACATGGAGATTATTCAGGAACGTCTGGAACGTGAGTACGATCTTGACCTGATTACTACCGCTCCGACAGTAGTGTATGAAGTAGAAACTACGGGGAAAGAAGTTATCTACGTCGACAGCCCGTCTAAGCTGCCAGCGGTGAATAATATCTATGAACTGCGCGAGCCGATAGCAGAGTGTCACATGCTGCTGCCGCAGGCGTATCTTGGTAACGTCATTACGTTGTGCGTAGAAAAACGCGGCGTACAGACCAACATGGTTTATCACGGGAACCAGGTGGCACTGACGTATGAGATCCCGATGGCGGAAGTGGTACTCGACTTCTTCGATCGCCTGAAATCTACCTCGCGTGGTTATGCGTCTTTGGATTACAACTTCAAACGCTTCCAGGCGTCCGACATGGTGCGTGTTGACGTTTTAATCAACGGTGAACGTGTTGATGCGCTGGCGTTGATCACCCACCGTGATAATTCGCAAAACCGTGGTCGCGAGCTGGTGGAGAAGATGAAAGATCTGATCCCCCGCCAGCAGTTTGATATCGCTATTCAGGCTGCGATTGGAACGCACATCATTGCGCGTTCCACCGTGAAACAGCTGCGTAAAAACGTACTGGCTAAATGTTATGGCGGTGATATCAGCCGTAAGAAAAAGCTGCTGCAGAAGCAGAAAGAAGGTAAGAAACGCATGAAGCAGATCGGTAACGTCGAACTGCCGCAGGAAGCGTTCCTCGCCATTCTGCACGTCGGCAAAGACAACAAATAACCATTAGGAGTTGGCATGGCGAATATGTTTGCCCTGATTCTGGTGATTGCCACACTGGTGACGGGCATTTTGTGGTGCGTGGATAAATTCTTTTTCGCACCTAAACGGCGGGAACGTCAGGCAGTGGCGCAAGCGGCTGCCGGGGACTCACTGGATAAAGCAACGCTGAAAAAAGTTGCGCCGAAGCCTGGTTGGCTGGAAACCGGCGCTTCTGTATTTCCGGTGCTGGCTATCGTATTGATTGTGCGTTCGTTTATTTATGAACCGTTCCAGATCCCGTCAGGTTCGATGATGCCGACTCTGTTAATCGGTGACTTTATTCTGGTAGAGAAGTTTGCTTACGGCATTAAAGACCCTATCTACCAGAAAACGCTGATCGAAACCGGTCATCCGAAACGTGGCGATATTGTGGTCTTTAAATACCCGGAAGATCCAAAGCTTGATTACATCAAGCGTGCGGTGGGATTACCGGGCGATAAAGTCACTTACGATCCGGTAGCGAAAGAGGTGACTATTCAACCGGGATGCAGTTCCGGTCAGGCGTGCGAAAACGCGTTGCCGGTCACCTATTCCAACGTGGAGCCGAGCGATTTCGTACAGACCTTCTCACGTCGTAACGGCGGGGAAGCAACCAGCGGATTCTTTGAGGTGCCGAAAAACGAAACTAAAGAAAACGGTATTCGTCTTTCTGAACGTAAAGAGACACTGGGCGATGTAACGCATCGTATCCTGACCGTGCCGATTGCGCAGGATCAGGTGGGGATGTATTACCAACAACCAGGACAACAACTGGCAACCTGGATTGTTCCGCCAGGGCAATACTTCATGATGGGTGATAACCGCGATAACAGCGCGGACAGCCGTTACTGGGGCTTTGTGCCGGAAGCGAATCTGGTCGGTCGGGCAACGGCTATCTGGATGAGTTTCGATAAGCAAGAAGGTGAATGGCCGACAGGCGTGCGCTTAAGTCGCATTGGTGGCATTCACTAATTGCTGTTATCCGTTCACGTTGTCGCCGTTATGGCGACAACGTGAATTATTTATGAGATAAATCTCCCGTGGCTAACGACATCCCCCGTCGTTGTGTATAGAATATTCCCCCGAAGTTTAAGGTTGGCACCTCCAGGTCGCCACGGCACACGAAACAGCGTTGGTCCCCATATACAGGTCAACTGAAACTGCTGCAAAGCTGTTAGCAGAACCCTGCATATCAGGTCTGTTTCGTGTGCTGAATTGTTGACGCATTTATTTATTGGTATCGCATGAACCCCATCGTAATTAATCGGCTTCAACGGAAGCTGGGCTACACTTTTAATCATCAGGAGCTGTTGCAGCAGGCATTAACCCATCGTAGTGCCAGCAGCAAACATAACGAGCGTTTAGAATTTTTAGGCGACTCTATTTTGAGCTACGTTATCGCCAATGCGCTGTATCACCGTTTCCCTCGTGTGGATGAAGGGGATATGAGCCGGATGCGCGCCACGCTGGTCCGTGGCAATACGCTGGCAGAACTGGCACGTGAATTTGAGTTAGGTGAGTGCTTACGTTTAGGGCCGGGTGAACTTAAAAGCGGTGGATTTCGTCGCGAGTCGATTCTTGCTGACACCGTCGAAGCATTAATTGGCGGCGTATTCCTCGACAGCGATATTCAGACCGTCGAGAAATTAATCCTTAACTGGTATCAAACCCGTCTGGACGAAATTAGCCCAGGCGATAAACAAAAAGATCCGAAAACGCGCTTGCAAGAATATTTGCAGGGGCGCCATCTGCCTCTGCCAACTTATCTGGTAGTTCAGGTACGTGGCGAAGCGCACGATCAGGAATTTACTATCCACTGCCAGGTTAGCGGCCTGAGCGAACCGGTGGTTGGCACAGGTTCAAGCCGCCGTAAGGCTGAACAGGCTGCCGCCGAACAGGCGTTGAAAAAACTGGAGCTGGAATGAGCATCGATAAAAGTTACTGCGGATTTATTGCCATCGTCGGACGCCCGAACGTTGGCAAATCCACACTGCTGAACAAACTGTTGGGGCAGAAAATCTCCATCACTTCCCGCAAAGCGCAGACAACCCGTCACCGCATTGTGGGTATCCATACTGAAGGCGCGTATCAGGCGATCTACGTCGATACCCCAGGTCTGCATATGGAAGAAAAACGCGCCATTAACCGCCTGATGAACAAAGCGGCGAGCAGCTCCATTGGCGACGTTGAGCTGGTGATTTTTGTCGTTGAAGGCACCCGTTGGACGCCGGACGATGAAATGGTGCTCAACAAGCTGCGTGATGGCAAAGCTCCGGTGATCCTCGCGGTGAACAAAGTGGACAACGTGCAGGAAAAAGCCGATCTTCTGCCGCATCTGCAGTTCCTGGCAAGCCAGATGAATTTCCTCGATATTGTGCCGATTTCTGCCGAAACCGGGCTGAATGTGGACACTATTGCGGCAATCGTGCGTAAACATCTGCCGGAAGCGACGCATCACTTCCCGGAAGATTACATTACCGATCGCTCGCAGCGATTTATGGCCTCTGAAATCATCCGTGAAAAGCTGATGCGTTTCCTCGGTGCAGAACTGCCGTACTCCGTGACCGTGGAGATCGAACGTTTTGTCACCAATGAGCGCGGCGGCTATGACATCAACGGTTTGATTCTCGTTGAGCGCGAAGGGCAGAAGAAGATGGTGATTGGCAACAAAGGGGCCAAGATCAAAACCATCGGGATTGAAGCGCGTAAAGACATGCAGGAAATGTTCGAAGCGCCTGTCCACCTTGAGCTGTGGGTGAAAGTGAAATCCGGCTGGGCCGACGACGAACGTGCGCTGCGTAGTCTCGGTTACGTTGACGATCTCTAATTAGCACACTCTATGACTTTCGAGGTGCAGGAAGGCGGCAAGACCGTGAATCCCTGGTCACTTACTAAAGTAAGTGATCAGGGGGGACAGTTGCAGCCAGGGCACCTGCAACTTGAAAGGCGACGAGTATGATGGAAGGCTGGCAGCGCGCATTTGTCCTGCATAGTCGCCCGTGGAGCGAAACCAGCCTGATGCTGGACGTCTTTACGGAGGAATCGGGACGCGTGCGTCTGGTTGCCAAAGGCGCACGCTCTAAACGCTCTACTCTGAAAGGTGCACTACAGCCTTTCACGCCTCTCTTACTACGCTTCGGCGGTCGCGGTGAAGTCAAAACGCTGCGCAGTGCCGAAGCTGTCTCGCTGGCGCTGCCATTAAGTGGTGTTACGCTTTACAGCGGTCTGTACATCAACGAACTTCTCTCCCGCGTTCTGGAATACGAGACGCGCTTCTCGGAACTCTTTTTCGATTACTTGCACTGCATTCAGTCTCTGGCAGGTGCCACTGGTACGCCAGAACCGGCGCTGCGCCGCTTTGAGCTGGCGCTGCTCGGGCATCTGGGTTATGGGGTCAACTTTACCCATTGCGCAGGTAGCGGTGAGCCGGTAGATGACACCATGACGTATCGTTATCGCGAAGAAAAAGGATTTATCGCCAGTGTAGTTATCGACAATAAAACTTTCACCGGGAGGCAGTTGAAAGCGTTACACGCGCGGGAATTTCCTGACGCCGACACATTGCGAGCAGCGAAACGCTTTACCCGCATGGCGCTTAAGCCTTATCTTGGCGGTAAACCTTTAAAAAGCAGGGAACTGTTCCGGCAGTTTATGCCTAAGCGAACGGTGAAAACACATAATGACTGATGAGGATTGTCATGGCTGAATTACTGTTAGGCGTCAACATTGACCATATCGCAACGCTGCGTAATGCGCGTGGTACTGCTTACCCGGATCCGGTACAGGCGGCGTTTATTGCCGAGCAGGCGGGTGCTGATGGCATTACCGTGCATTTGCGCGAAGATCGTCGCCACATTACCGACCGCGATGTGCGAATCCTGCGTCAGACGCTGGATACCCGCATGAATCTGGAAATGGCGGTGACTGAAGAGATGTTGGCGATTGCCGTTGAGACGAAGCCGCATTTTTGCTGCCTGGTGCCGGAAAAGCGTCAGGAAGTGACAACCGAAGGCGGCCTGGACGTTGCGGGTCAGCGTGACAAAATGCGCGATGCTTGTAAACGTCTGGCAGATGCCGGGATTCAGGTTTCTCTGTTTATTGACGCCGATGAAGAACAAATTAAAGCTGCCGCTGAGGTTGGCGCACCGTTTATCGAGATCCACACCGGTTGTTATGCCGATGCCAAAACTGATGCCGAACAGGCGCAAGAGCTGGCGCGTATTGCCAAAGCTGCGGCCTTCGCCGCAAGCCTCGGTCTGAAAGTTAATGCCGGTCACGGCCTGACCTATCACAACGTGAAAGCCATTGCTGCCATCCCTGAGATGCACGAACTGAATATCGGACATGCCATTATCGGTCGTGCGGTGATGACCGGACTGAAAGATGCGGTGGCAGAAATGAAGCGTCTGATGCTGGAAGCGCGTGGCTAATGGCAATATTAGGTTTAGGCACGGATATCGTGGAGATCGCCCGTATTGAAGCGGTGATCGCCCGATCCGGTGATCGGCTGGCACGACGCGTATTAAGCGATAATGAATGGGAAATCTGGAAAACGCACCATCAGCCGGTGCGTTTTCTGGCGAAGCGTTTTGCCGTGAAAGAAGCGGCGGCAAAAGCGTTTGGTACTGGGATCCGCAATGGCCTGGCATTTAATCAGTTTGAAGTGTTCAACGATGAACTTGGTAAACCACGGCTGCGGCTATGGGGCGAGGCATTAAAACTGGCAGAAAAGCTGGGCGTTGCAAATATGCATGTGACGCTGGCCGATGAGCGCCACTATGCTTGTGCCACGGTAATAATTGAAAGTTAAAACTCTTTCTCGAACACCTAAATAATACCGTTCTTTTAAAAAGTAAAACCCCCGAACTGGTAAGGAATGGGGGTTTTACTTTACAACTTTAAAATTTTGCAGCACACGATTCCAACGAAAATGATTATGGATCAATTTATCTGACCTGTACAAGCAACTTGCAATCTCTGACATAAAATATTCGAGCCGGGACGAAGAATTTAATATTGATGAGAAGATTAACGTGACCGCTTTTTCATAAGTACAGTAGAATCGGCGTCGTTATTGGAGATTTTGCTGTGTTCTACACCATACCACTGAATTCCCCCATTGAAACGAGTGGTGTCGTCAAAGCTCTGGTGTGGAGTGCAGCACTCGATTCCAATAACTCGCACGTTCAGTTTTGGGGAGATGTAAGGGCTAATCTGAACGGCTGCATTCCTTGTTTAAGGAAAAACGAATGACTGATTGTCGATACCTTATTAAACGGGTTATTAAAGTCGTCATTGCTGTTTTACAGCTGATCCTTCTGTTCTTGTAACATCAGGAAACGTACTTAAGGCGCGTCGGATTAACCAGCCAGACGCGCCTTTAATAATAATTAAGTGTCTGCGCAGATATTATCGAAATTCATTTAATGAATGTTTTTATTAATGACATCATAAAAATAAATATAATAATTTCGTTTTTACACGAGTGAATAAGCAATATTCTGCTCCAGAGGAAAAATACTAAATCTTATCCGCATGATGCATCAGCACAAACTTGTCCCACAACTGTTCTTCTGTTTCAACATGCGCCGGATCTTTCACAATAGTATTGGGGATCGGGCACACTTTCTGGCAGGTTGGCGTCTCGTAATGACCTACGCATTCGGTACACTTGTCGCTGTTAATCTCGTAGATATGTTCACCCATCGAAATCGCCTCATTCGGGCATTCGGGTTCACACATATCACAATTGATGCATTTTTTAGTGATTAACAGCGCCATAAGGAAACTCTCAAAACAACACAAACCGGGCGGGCATTATACGCGCATTCTTTACTCAAACCAGTTTTTTCACCAGCGCCTCACTATGACGAATACGTTCTGGTGCCAGTTCCAGATCCTGCTGGATCAGCGCAATGAACAGCAAATCCGTTAACATTCCCTGAGCATGACATGCGGAGATCGAAGCACTGTTTGTCGCTTGTTCTTCGGCAATGGTATACAGGCAATGAGAAGCGCGCTGTTGCAGGGCATTGGGGGTGAAACCGGTGATTGCCAGCACTTTTCCACCCACTCGCAGCATTTCATCTGCTGCCAGGTTTAACTCGCGCCGTACACCTGTGTATGAGATGGCTAATAACAAATCGTCCGGTGACGAAGCTTGCACTGTAGCAAGCAACGCGTGCATATCACGCTCAGCGGCAGCATTAAAACCTATCTTCATCAGCTTCCAGGCAAAATTCTGCGCCACCAGACCGGAAGCGCCGATACCAGTCAGAATAACCCGTCGCGCAGAACGAAGCATCGACACGCATTCATGTAGCTTCTCCTCACTATTGACGTTCAGTGTTGCGTACATGGCAGCCGTGTTTTCTTTAATCAGCTTTTCGCCAACCAGCCGTAACGGATCATCACCGCGAATTTGGTTATGAATGGGTACGGAGGGCGATTCCGGTTGGCTTGCCAGAGCTTCGCTTAACGCCAATTTAAGTGCCGGAAAACCTTTATAGCCAAGTTTTTGCGCGAACTTCACTACGCTGGACTGACTGACTCCGGCTTCGTTGGCCAGTTGTTGGGAACTAAGGTGGCGGGCAGTGTCCGGTTGTAGCAGGAGATAGTCCGCCAGCTTTTTATCACTCTGGGCAAGCCCCTGGTAACGCTGACGGATACGAAGTAAGCCGTTCATATCTTTCCTCGCGATGAATTAATGGCGACAACAGGCAATATGAGACACAAGCAAGAGAATATTATATTCCGTCAAAGTTAATTGCCATGAATTAAAAATTCCAGTCAACCATTATGCGATAGATTGTTGCCGGAAAAGTGATGATCTATCTGTTAGGCTATCTGGTAGTGAAAATTAATCAGGATGTATCAGTCCAGAGGGGTATGGTTTGGCAACTCACGAGCGTCGTGTGGTGTTTTTTGACTTAGATGGAACATTGCATCAACAGGATATGTTCGGCAGTTTTCTGCGCTACTTACTGCGCCGACAGCCGCTGAATGCGTTACTTGTTCTGCCGCTGTTGCCGGTCATTGTCATTGCATTATTAATCAAAGGGCGAGCGGCACGTTGGCCGATGAGTCTGCTGCTGTGGGGCTGTACCTTTGGTCATAGCGAAGCACGTTTACAGGCGTTACAAGCCGATTTCGTGCATTGGTTTCGCGACAATGTTACGGCGTTCCCGCTAGTGCAGGAACGCCTGACCAGCTATTTGCTAAGCTCCGATGCTGACATTTGGTTGATTACCGGTTCCCCTCAGGCTTTGGTCGAAGCGGTTTATTTCGATACGCCATGGCTGCCACGCGTTAATCTTATCGCCAGTCAGATCCAGCGCGGCTATAGCGGCTGGGTGCTGACTATGCGCTGTCTTGGCCATGAAAAGGTCGCGCAACTGGAACGCAAAATCGGCACACCGCTGCGGCTGTACAGTGGCTATAGCGACAGTAATCAGGACAATCCGCTACTCTATTTTTGTCAGCATCGCTGGCGGGTAACGCCTCGCGGTGAACTCCAGCAACTGGAATAGAGTAAAGCATAGCGTCCGTGTATAATGCGCCGCGCTTTTATAACCGGAGTTTTCTTTTTGTCTGAAGTCGAATTTAGCCACGAATACTGGATGCGTCATGCGCTGACGCTGGCGAAACGTGCCTGGGACGAGCGAGAAGTGCCGGTCGGCGCGGTATTAGTGCATAACAATCGCGTAATCGGCGAAGGATGGAATCGTCCGATAGGACGCCATGATCCTACTGCACATGCAGAAATCATGGCGCTGCGGCAAGGAGGGCTGGTGATGCAGAATTATCGCCTGATCGACGCCACGTTGTATGTCACGCTGGAGCCATGCGTGATGTGCGCCGGAGCGATGATCCACAGCCGTATTGGTCGCGTAGTCTTTGGCGCGCGTGATGCGAAAACTGGCGCTGCCGGATCATTAATGGATGTATTGCACCATCCCGGTATGAATCATCGAGTGGAAATTACGGAAGGAATACTGGCGGATGAGTGCGCGGCGCTACTCAGCGATTTTTTCCGAATGCGCCGCCAGGAAATCAAAGCGCAGAAAAAAGCGCAACCCGCTACAGATTAATTTTGCTTCTCTTCACTCCCTTTCCTGGAAAACAGTAGAGAAGGGGAGTGCGTCAGATAATTAGATGACGACTGCGAAAGAAACGAGAGAAAGGGAAATTTTCCCTTACCCAATTCAGCGGGTGATACCGCCGGATAATCCTGCGCCAGCTGCATCGCCGCTTCTGTAGCCTGCTTCTCTTTCTCTTGCAGATAACCCACCAGGCTAATCTGATACTTACGAATATTTTCGACATAAGCATAGGCTTCATGCCCACGCGCATACCCGTAAGTCAGCTTGCTGTAATAGGGTTTCTGGCTAAGTAAAGGCAGACGCTGTTTGACATCGGCCCAACTGTCAGGATTGCCTTTGGTTTTTGCTGTCAGGGCGCGGGCGTCCAGCATATGTGCATAGCCCATATTATAGGCGGCGAGCGCAAACCAGATCCGCTCATTTTCTGGCACGCTCTCTGGCACTTTACTCATCATATTCTGCAAGTAACGCGCGCCACCGCTGATGCTTTGTTCGGCATCAGTGCGGTCAGTAATGCCCAGGCTTTGCGCGGTATTTTTGGTTAACATCATCATGCCGCGTACACCGGTCGGCGAAGTGGCCTGCGCATCCCAGTGCGATTCCTGATAAGCAATAGCGGCCAGCAA
Source organism: Escherichia sp. 93.0816 (assembly GCF_013368855.2). NCBI lineage: Bacteria > Pseudomonadati > Pseudomonadota > Gammaproteobacteria > Enterobacterales > Enterobacteriaceae > Escherichia > Escherichia sp. 93.0816. The sequence continues at coordinate 29,405 of NZ_JABWNC020000010.1, forward strand.
ACGCCAGTCAATTTCTTCGGCGTATTTCTCAAACAGAGGCTTTAACTGCGGCAGTACCGCATCAACGGCGCGTAAAAATGTGCGTGTATCAACGTAATCAAAATCATCGCCATGTCCGAGATATTTCTCTTCAATACGCGCCAGTGTGCCGTCTTCATTCATTTCATTGAAGAAATCGAGCAGAGCCGCAGAAAGCGTATTATCGTTATCTAATTGACTAAACCAGGTCACCGGTTGTTCATCGGTGATATCCAGTGCCACAGCAAGTTCCGGGTGAACGCGCTGAAACAGGCTGATAGCGACAGAATCGGCAATGGTGTAATCGAGCTTACCTTCGATAACATCTTCCATTAACTCCACAGATCCTTTTCTGTCGTCCACTTTCCAGCTTAATTCCGGGAACTTAGTCTCTTTCAGTTTTTGCAGATCGTTAATGACAACATGCCCTGGAGCGACGGACAACTGTTCTGCCGTCAGATTGCCCAGCGTCCGTGGTCGATACTGACCCACTTTATAGACCAGTTGTTGTGAAACGGAATAATAGGTTGGGCCAGGCTGATAATTTTTAACCCTTTCGCTGTTATAGACCAGTCCCGCTGCCAGCAGATCGGCATCTCCGTTATCGAGATCGTCAAACAACTGGCTGATGTTCTGCCGTACGGTGACTTTCAGTTTTACGCCGAGGTAATCGGCAAACTGTTTTGCCAGTTCGTAATCCAGGCCAAAAGGTTTACCGTTGATTTCGTTATATGTCAGGGGAGTATGAATAGTGCTCACACGCAACTCTCCCCGCGCTTGTATGGCGGCGATACGATTGTCGGCTTTACCAAACCAGGGAATGGATGGCCAAAGAGCGACCGCGAGAAGCAGTGCCAGAATGCCGATGAACAGATAATTAATCTTTAATTTTTTCAATTAGTTAATTCTCTGTGTCGTGCGCGTCCCAGCCTGAAAGATCGTAATGCTAAAGAAAGGTTTAATCATAAATGAGCGGCATTTTGCGTAAACTTGCGCCAGTTGGCAACTTATTACAGAGATTGGCGGCACGCGTTGCTAATTCATGATGGTGATTTTATTTCCACGCAAACGGTTTCGTCAGCGCATCAGATTCTTTATAATGACGCCCGTTTCCCCCCCTTGGGTACACCGAAAGCTTAGAAGACGAGATACTTATGATGGAAATTCTGCGTGGTTCGCCTGCATTGTCGGCATTCCGAATCAACAAACTGCTGGCACGTTTTCAGGCTGCCAGGCTCCCGGTTCACAACATTTACGCCGAGTATGTCCATTTTGCTGACCTCAATGCGCCGTTAAACGATGATGAGCACGCACAGCTTGAACGCCTGCTGAAATATGGCCCGGCACTCGCCAGCCACGCCCCGCAAGGCAAACTCCTGCTGGTGACCCCGCGTCCTGGCACCATCTCTCCCTGGTCTTCGAAAGCGACCGATATCGCCCATAACTGCGGGCTGCAACAGGTAAACCGCCTTGAGCGCGGCGTTGCTTACTATGTAGAAGCCGGTACGCTGACTAATGAACAATGGCAGCAGGTTACCGCTGAACTGCACGACCGCATGATGGAAACGGTCTTTTTCGCTTTAGATGATGCAGAGCAGCTGTTTGCTCATCATCAACCGACTCCGGTTACCAGCGTTGATTTGTTGGGGCAGGGGCGTCAGGCGCTGATCGACGCTAACCAGCGCCTCGGTCTGGCACTGGCGGAAGATGAAATTGACTATCTGCAGGATGCTTTCACGAAGCTTGGTCGTAACCCGAACGACATAGAGCTTTATATGTTCGCCCAGGCGAACTCTGAGCACTGCCGTCATAAGATTTTTAACGCCGACTGGATTATCGACGGTGAACAGCAACCGAAATCTCTGTTCAAGATGATCAAAAACACCTTCGAAACCACGCCGGATCACGTTCTTTCTGCTTATAAAGATAACGCCGCCGTGATGGAAGGTTCTGAAGTGGGCCGCTACTTTGCTGACCACGAAACAGGTCGCTACGACTATCATCAGGAACCGGCGCACATACTGATGAAAGTAGAAACCCACAACCACCCGACGGCGATTTCTCCGTGGCCGGGCGCAGCGACCGGTTCCGGCGGCGAAATCCGTGATGAAGGCGCAACCGGACGCGGCGCGAAGCCGAAAGCCGGTTTGGTCGGTTTCTCCGTATCCAACCTGCGTATTCCAGGCTTCGAACAGCCGTGGGAAGAAGATTTCGGTAAGCCTGAGCGCATTGTCACCGCGCTGGACATCATGACCGAAGGCCCGCTTGGCGGCGCGGCGTTTAACAACGAATTTGGTCGTCCGGCGCTGAACGGCTATTTCCGTACTTATGAAGAAAAAGTGAACAGCCACAACGGCGAAGAGCTGCGCGGTTATCACAAACCGATCATGCTGGCGGGCGGGATCGGCAACATCCGCGCCGATCACGTACAAAAAGGCGAGATCAACGTTGGCGCGAAGCTGGTCGTTCTCGGCGGCCCGGCAATGAACATCGGTCTTGGCGGCGGCGCGGCGTCTTCTATGGCTTCCGGTCAGTCTGATGCCGACCTCGATTTCGCCTCTGTGCAGCGCGACAACCCGGAGATGGAACGTCGTTGCCAGGAAGTGATCGACCGCTGCTGGCAGTTGGGGGATGCCAACCCGATTCTGTTTATCCACGACGTCGGCGCGGGCGGCCTTTCTAACGCCATGCCGGAGCTGGTGAGCGACGGCGGACGCGGCGGTAAATTTGAACTGCGCGATATCCTGAGCGATGAACCGGGCATGAGCCCGCTGGAAATCTGGTGTAACGAATCCCAGGAACGTTATGTACTGGCGGTTGCTGCCGATCAGTTACCGCTGTTTGACGAACTGTGTAAACGTGAACGTGCGCCATACGCGGTGATTGGTGAAGCGACCGAAGAACTGCATCTTTCTCTGCACGATCGTCATTTTGATAATCAGCCAATCGATCTGCCGCTGGACGTGCTGCTTGGCAAAACGCCGAAGATGACCCGCGATGTACAAACGCTGAAAGCGAAGGGCGATGCGCTGGCCCGTGAAGGGATCACCATTGCTGACGCGGTGAAACGCGTGCTGCATCTGCCGACCGTGGCAGAGAAAACCTTCCTGGTGACCATCGGTGACCGCAGCGTAACTGGCATGGTAGCGCGCGATCAGATGGTGGGGCCGTGGCAGGTGCCGGTCGCTAACTGCGCGGTCACTACCGCCAGCCTCGACAGCTACTACGGTGAAGCGATGGCGATTGGCGAACGTGCGCCGGTTGCGCTGCTGGATTTTGCCGCCTCTGCCCGTCTGGCAGTTGGTGAAGCGTTAACTAACATTGCCGCAACACAGATTGGCGATATCAAACGCATTAAACTTTCCGCCAACTGGATGGCGGCAGCAGGTCATCCTGGCGAAGATGCGGGTCTGTATGAAGCAGTAAAAGCGGTGGGTGAAGAGCTTTGTCCGGCGCTCGGCCTGACGATCCCGGTGGGTAAAGATTCTATGTCGATGAAAACCCGCTGGCAGGAAGGTAACGAAGAACGCGAAATGACGTCGCCGCTTTCGCTGGTCATTTCTGCATTTGCCCGCGTGGAAGATGTACGTCACACCATCACGCCGCAGCTTTCTACCGAAGATAACGCACTGCTGCTGATTGATTTGGGCAAAGGCAATAACGCGCTGGGCGCAACGGCGCTGGCGCAGGTTTATCGTCAGCTTGGCGACAAACCGGCAGATGTACGTGACGTCGCGCAACTGAAAGGCTTCTATGACGCGATTCAGGCGCTGGTTGCACAGCGTAAGCTGCTCGCGTACCACGACCGTTCTGATGGCGGTCTGTTGGTAACGCTGGCGGAAATGGCCTTTGCTGGTCATTGTGGCATTGATGCGGATATCGCCTCTCTGGGTGACGATCGCCTGGCGGCGTTGTTTAACGAAGAACTGGGTGCGGTGATTCAGGTTCGTGCCGCTGACCGTGAAGCGGTCGAGTCCGTACTGGCACAGCATGGGCTTGCGGATTGCGTCCATTATGTAGGGCAGGCGGTTTCCGGTGACCGTTTTGTGATTACCGCCAACGGGCAGACTGTATTCAGCGAAAGCCGCACCACGTTGCGTGTCTGGTGGGCAGAAACCACCTGGCAGATGCAGCGCCTGCGTGACAACCCGGAGTGTGCCGACCAGGAACACCAGGCGAAATCTAACGATGCCGATCCGGGTCTGAATGTGAAATTGTCGTTCGATATCAACGAAGATGTGGCGGCACCATTTATTGCCACTGGCGCGCGCCCGAAAGTTGCCGTGCTGCGTGAGCAGGGCGTGAACTCGCATGTGGAAATGGCGGCAGCTTTTCACCGTGCAGGCTTCGATGCAATCGACGTACATATGAGCGACCTGCTGGCTGGACGCACTGGCCTGGAGGATTTCCACGCCCTGGTAGCGTGCGGTGGTTTCTCCTACGGCGACGTATTGGGCGCCGGTGAAGGCTGGGCGAAATCAATCCTGTTCAATAATCGTGTACGCGATGAGTTTGCAACCTTCTTCCACCGTCCGCAAACGCTGGCATTGGGGGTATGTAACGGTTGCCAGATGATGTCCAACCTGCGCGAACTGATCCCGGGTAGCGAGTTGTGGCCACGTTTTGTGCGTAACACCTCGGATCGCTTTGAAGCGCGTTTCAGCCTGGTTGAAGTGACCCAAAGCCCGTCGCTGCTGTTGCAGGGAATGGTGGGTTCACAGATGCCGATTGCCGTTTCTCACGGTGAAGGGCGTGTGGAAGTGCGCGATGCGGCTCATCTGGCAGCACTGGAAAGCAAAGGGCTGGTGGCGCTGCGCTATGTCGATAACTTCGGCAAAGTCACCGAAACTTACCCGGCTAACCCGAACGGTTCCCCGAACGGTATTACGGCGGTCACGACTGAAAGCGGTCGTGTCACCATTATGATGCCGCACCCGGAGCGTGTTTTCCGTACTGTCAGCAATTCATGGCATCCGGAAAACTGGGGCGAGGATGGGCCATGGATGCGTATTTTCCGCAATGCGCGTAAGCAGCTGGGTTAAGATATCGGGCAATATGCGCATCGCCTGATGCGCTATGCTTGTCTGGTTGGCTCGGATGTTTCCTGCAATGTATTGAATTTGCAATATTTTGTAGGCCGCATCCGGCATTACACATAACCACTTAGCTAGCAATTATAAGCTCCCACCACCGGGAGCTTTTTTGTGTCTGTAAATCACGACAATGTGTGATTTACCGTGTCGCTTATAGGTGACACTTAACTTGTTGATTTAATTTAAAACAAACAATTTCATCTTTGGATGTCTCTTTTAAACGACACAGTGGCTGATTTATAGCCAAACAGTGGAGTAGCCATTAATCCATCAAAGCTACATTTATCAGTACGTTATCAAACTATTTTATTTATTGGCACAGTTACTGCATAATAATAAGCAGTGGCTCATTCACCGACTTATGTCAGCCCCTTCGGGACGTGCTACATAAAATTAGAATGACGCACAACAAGGTGCCTGCCGTCCAACTTCTGATATCAGCTTAGCTATATCAACCATCGGGCGAAACGTCGAGTTAGGCACCGCCTTATTCCACAACAAAGCCGGGTAATTCCCGGCTTTGTTGTATCTGAACGTCCCCTCGGTTAGCATCAGTCTATTCGCGTCTGACGAGAGTAACGCCTTGAAACGCTGGCCCGTTTTTCCCCGCTCATTACGACAGCTGGTAATGCTGGCATTCTTGCTTATTTTGCTCCCTTTGCTGGTGCTGGCATGGCAAGCCTGGCAAAGCCTGAATGCACTTAGCGATCAGGCGGCGCTGGTCAATCGCACGACGCTTATCGATGCCCGGCGCAGTGAAGCGATGACCAACGCGGCGCTGGAAATGGAGCGTAGCTACCGTCAGTATTGTGTGCTGGATGATTCCACTCTGGCGAAGGTGTATCAAAGCCAGCGCAAGCGTTACAGTGAAATGCTTGATGCCCACGCAGGCGTGTTGCCGGACGATAAACTCTATCAGGCATTGCGTCAGGATTTGAACAATCTGGCTCAGCTTCAGTGTAACAACAGCGGCCCTGATACCGCCGCCGCCGCACGTCTGGAAGCCTTCGCCAATGCCAATACCGAAATGGTACAAGCCACTCGCACTGTGGTGTTCTCTCGCGGGCAGCAGTTACAACGCGAAATCGCCGAACGTGGGCAATATTTTGGCTGGCAGTCGCTGGTGCTATTTCTGGTGAGCCTGGTGATGGTGCTGCTTTTCACGCGGATGATTATCGGTCCGGTGAAAAATATTGAACGGATGATCAACCGTCTGGGGGAAGGGCGTTTTCTGGGCAATAGCGTTTCGTTCAGTGGCCCGAGTGAGTTACGTTCGGTTGGGCAGCGTATTCTTTGGTTAAGCGAGCGCCTGTCATGGCTGGAATCCCAGCGGCACCAGTTCTTACGTCATTTATCTCATGAATTAAAAACGCCGCTGGCGAGTATGCGCGAAGGCACGGAATTACTGGCTGACCAGGTTGTCGGACCGCTTACGCCAGAGCAAAAAGAGGTGGTGAGCATTCTTGATAGCAGTAGCCGCAATTTGCAAAAACTGATCGAACAACTGCTTGATTACAACCGTAAACAGGCTGACGGCGCGGTGGAACTGGAGAACGTAGAGCTTGCACCGCTGGTGGAGATGGTGGTTTCCGCTCACAGCTTGCCAGCTCGGGCTAAAATGATGCATACCGACGTCGATCTCAAAGCAACAGCTTGCCTGGCGGAGCCAATGCTGCTGATGAGCGTGCTGGATAATCTTTACTCCAATGCGGTGCACTACGGGGCTGAATCCGGTAACATTTGCCTTCGCAGCAGTTTACATGGTGCGCGGGTTTATATTGATGTCATCAATACAGGCACGCCCATTCCGCAAGAAGAACGCGCCATGATCTTCGAACCCTTTTTTCAGGGAAGCCACCAGCGAAAAGGGGCGGTGAAGGGCAGTGGTCTGGGATTAAGCATTGCCAGGGATTGTATTCGCCGTATGCAGGGGGAACTGTATCTGGTCGACGAAAGCGGGCAAGACGTTTGTTTCCGCATTGAATTACCGTCGTCGAAAAACACGAAATAATGTTAAGAGCCTATCCCATCAGGCTATTTTATTTGCCAGTTTGGCTCCGGGCAGTGCTCGAAATCATCACGTACTATGTGTACGCTCCGGTTTCTCCGCGCTGTCCGTGTCCAAACTGCCTGCAACAATTACGCCCACTGGGATAGGCTCTAAGTCTGGTGAATATGCGACACATTTTTCAACGATTATTGCCCCGACGGCTGTGGCTGGCAGGGTTGCCTTGTCTGGCGTTGCTGGGTTGTGTGCAGAGTCACGATAAGCCAGCCATAGATACGTCAGCACAAGAAAAAATTCCGGTTTATCAACTGGCTGATTATCTTTCTACCGAATGTAGCGACATCTGGGCGCTACAAGGTAAATCAACCGAAACTAATCCGCTTTACTGGCTACGGGCGATGGATTGTGCCAACCGTTTAATGCCAGCGCAGTCGCGCCAGCAAGCCCGTAAGTATGGTGATGGTAGCTGGCAAAATACCTTTAAACAGGGGATTTTGCTCGCCGACGCTAAAATTACGCCGTATGAGCGTCGCCAGATGGTCGCGCGCATAGACGCGTTAAGTACTGAGATCCCGGCGCAGGTTCGCCCGCTGTATCAACTCTGGCGCGACGATCAGGCGTTACAATTGCAACTGGCACAAGAGCGCCAACGCTACAGTAAACTCCAGCAGTCCAGCGACAGCGAACTGGATACCTTGCGCCAGCAGCATCACGTTCTACAGCAGCAACTGGAACTCACCACCCGCAAGCTGGAAAATCTGACCGATATTGAACGTCAGCTATCGACCCGCAAACCGGCCGGAAATTTCGCGCCGGACACGCCGCACGAGAGCGAAACGCCCGCACCATCTACCAGTGAGGTCACCCCTGATGAGCCATAAACCTGCGCATTTATTATTGGTAGATGATGATCCCGGATTGCTGAAACTACTTGGCCTGCGTCTGACCAGCGAAGGCTACAGCGTGGTCACGGCAGAAAGTGGTGCAGAAGGATTACGGGTACTGAATCGCGAAAAAGTAGATTTAGTCATCAGCGACCTGCGGATGGATGAAATGGACGGTATGCAGCTGTTTGCTGAAATCCAGAAAGTGCAGCCGGGTATGCCAGTAATCATTCTTACCGCGCATGGTTCCATTCCTGATGCCGTTGCCGCGACACAGCAGGGCGTGTTCAGTTTCCTCACCAAACCGGTTGATAAAGACGCGTTGTATCAGGCAATTGACGATGCGCTGGAGCAATCCGCGCCAGCCACAGACGAACGCTGGAGTGAGGCGATTGTTACCCGCAGTCCACTGATGTTGCGTTTGCTGGAACAGGCGCGACTGGTGGCGCAATCAGATGTTAGCGTGCTGATTAACGGCCAGAGTGGCACCGGGAAAGAGATTTTCGCCCAGGCTATCCACAACGCAAGCCCGCGCAACAGCAAACCATTTATTGCTATTAACTGTGGCGCATTGCCCGAGCAGTTGCTGGAGTCAGAACTGTTTGGTCATGCGCGAGGTGCGTTTACTGGCGCTGTCAGCAATCGCGAAGGTTTATTCCAGGCGGCGGAAGGCGGTACGCTATTTCTCGATGAGATTGGCGATATGCCCGCACCGTTGCAGGTCAAACTGCTGCGCGTGTTGCAGGAGCGTAAAGTGCGCCCGCTGGGCAGCAACCGCGATATTGATATCGACGTGCGGATTATCTCTGCCACTCACCGCGACCTGCCAAAAGCGATGGCGCGCGGGGAGTTTCGCGAAGATCTCTATTACCGCCTCAACGTTGTCAGCCTGAAAATTCCGGCACTGGCGGAGCGCACGGAAGATATTCCACTGCTGGCAAATCACTTGTTGCGCCAGGCAGCAGAGCGACATAAACCCTTTGTTCGCGCGTTCTCCACCGATGCAATGAAACGCCTGATGACCGCCACCTGGCCAGGTAATGTTCGCCAGTTGGTCAACGTGATTGAACAGTGCGTGGCGCTGACCTCATCCCCGGTAATTAGTGATGCGCTGGTGGAGCAGGCGCTGGAGGGCGAAAACACCGCGTTGCCAACCTTTGTTGAGGCGCGTAATCAGTTTGAACTCAACTACTTGCGCAAGCTGCTGCAAATCACCAAAGGCAACGTCACCCACGCGGCGAGAATGGCGGGGCGCAACCGGACAGAATTTTATAAACTGCTTTCCCGACACGAGCTGGATGCAAACGATTTCAAGGAATGAATTGGCGTAATGTGTTACGTTTAGCAGATCAGAAGACAGGCGACCTTTTCAAGGAATAGCATGAAAAAGATTGATGCGATTATTAAACCCTTCAAGCTGGACGATGTCCGCGAAGCACTGGCTGAAGTCGGCATTACCGGCATGACGGTCACCGAGGTGAAAGGTTTTGGCCGCCAGAAAGGCCATACCGAGTTGTATCGCGGCGCGGAGTATATGGTGGATTTTCTGCCGAAGGTGAAAATTGAGATTGTCGTACCGGACGACATTGTCGATACCTGTGTCGATACCATTATTCGCACGGCGCAAACCGGCAAGATCGGTGACGGTAAAATCTTCGTCTTTGACGTGGCACGGGTCATTCGTATCCGTACCGGTGAAGAGGACGACGCGGCAATTTAAACCGCGTCAGGGTTGCCGGATGTTTCCATCCGGCAATATCAAATCACAGCACCTTATGCGGGCCAAAGCATTCGTAATGAATGTTTTCCTGCTTCACGCCCAGATCCACTAACTGTTTCGCGGCAAACTGCATGAAGCCCACCGGACCGCAGAGATAGAACTGCATGGCCGGATCGCTGAACGCACCTTCCAGTTTGCTCAAATCCATCAGACCTTCGCTATCAAACTGACCTTTAGCGCGATCGGCTTCGCTCGGCTGACGATACCAGGTGTGCGCGGTAAAGCGCGGCAGTGACTGCCCCAGTTCCTTAACTTCATCAGCAAAGGCGTGAACATCGCCATTTTCTGCCGCATGGAACCAGTTCACTTGTGCTGTGTGGCCTGCTTTTGCCAGTGTGTCGAGCATTGCCAGCATTGGCGTCTGGCCGACACCAGCAGAGATTAACGTCACCGGCGTGTCATCGGCCACAGCCATAAAGAAATCACCTGCCGGAGCGACCAGTTTCACGACATCGCCAACATTGGCGTGATTGTGCAGCCAGTTGGATACCTGCCCACCCTCTTCGCGTTTCACCGCAATACGATAGCCTTTGCCATCCGGTTTGCGAGTTAAAGAGTACTGACGAATTTCCTGATGCGGGAAACCTTCCGGCTTCAGCCAGACGCCGAGATATTGCCCCGGACGGTATTCTGCCACTGCGCCACCGTCGACTGGTTCCAGTTCGAAGCTGGTGATAAGCGCACTGCGCGGCGTTTTAGCCACAATGCGGAAATCGCGAGTACCTTCCCAGCCACCGGTTTTGCTGGCGTTTTCGTTATAGATTTCTGCCTCGCGATTGATAAATACATTTGCCAGCACGCCATAGGCTTTCCCCCACGCGTCCAGCACTTCCTGACCCGGGCTGAACATTTCGTCCAGCGTCGCCAACAGGTGTTCACCAACGATGTTGTACTGTTCCGGTTTGATCTGGAAACTGGTGTGTTTCTGTGCGATTTTTTCTACCGCTGGCAGCAGCGCAGGCAGGTTTTCAATATTACTGGCGTAGGCGGCAATGGCGTTAAACAGGGCTTCACGTTGATCGCCATTACGCTGGTTACTCATGTTAAAAATTTCTTTGAGTTCTGGGTTATGAGTAAACATACGGTCGTAGAAATGGGCGGTTAACTTTGGCCCCGTTTCCACCAGTAAAGGGATGGTGGCTTTTACTGTAGCGATGGTTTGAGCGTCAAGCATATGGTCTTCCTTTTTTTGCATCTTAATTGATGTATTTCAAATGCATCTTATAAAAAATAGCCCTGCAATGTAAATGGTTCTTTGGTGTTTTTCATCAAGAATGTGATGAAGTGAAAAATTTGCATCACAAACCTGAAAAGAAATCCGTTTCCGGTTGCAAGCTCTTTATTCTCCAAAGCCTTGCGCAGCCTGAAGGTAATCGTTTGCGTAAATTCCTTTGTCAAGACCTGTTATCGCAGAATGATTCGGTTATACTGTTCGCCGTTGTCCATCAGGACCGCCTATAAAGGCCAAAAATTTTATTGTTAGCTGAGTCAGGAGATGCGGATGTTAAAGCGTGAAATGAACATTGCCGATTATGATGCCGAACTGTGGCAGGCTATGGAGCAGGAAAAAGTACGTCAGGAAGAGCACATCGAACTGATCGCCTCCGAAAACTACACCAGCCCGCGCGTAATGCAGGCGCAGGGGTCTCAGCTGACCAATAAATATGCTGAAGGTTATCCGGGCAAACGCTACTACGGCGGTTGCGAGTATGTTGATATCGTCGAACAACTGGCGATCGATCGTGCGAAAGAACTGTTCGGCGCTGACTACGCTAACGTCCAGCCGCACTCCGGCTCCCAGGCTAACTTTGCGGTCTACACCGCGCTGCTGGAACCAGGTGATACCGTTCTGGGGATGAACCTGGCGCATGGCGGTCACCTGACTCACGGTTCTCCGGTTAACTTCTCCGGTAAACTGTACAACATCGTTCCTTACGGTATCGATGCTACCGGTCATATCGACTACGCCGATCTGGAAAAACAAGCCAAAGAACACAAACCGAAAATGATTATCGGTGGCTTCTCTGCATATTCCGGTGTGGTTGACTGGGCGAAAATGCGTGAAATCGCTGACAGCATCGGTGCTTACCTGTTCGTTGATATGGCGCACGTTGCGGGCCTGGTTGCTGCTGGCGTCTACCCGAACCCGGTTCCTCATGCTCACGTTGTTACTACTACCACTCACAAAACCCTGGCGGGTCCGCGCGGCGGTCTGATCCTGGCGAAAGGTGGTAGCGAAGAGCTGTACAAAAAACTGAACTCTGCCGTTTTCCCTGGTGGTCAGGGCGGTCCGTTGATGCACGTAATCGCCGGTAAAGCGGTTGCTCTGAAAGAAGCGATGGAGCCAGAGTTTAAAATTTACCAGCAGCAGGTCGCGAAAAACGCCAAAGCGATGGTAGAAGTGTTCCTGGAGCGTGGTTACAAAGTGGTTTCCGGCGGTACTGATAACCACCTGTTCCTGGTTGATCTGGTTGATAAAAACCTGACCGGTAAAGAAGCAGACGCCGCTCTGGGCCGTGCTAACATCACCGTCAACAAAAACAGCGTACCGAACGATCCGAAGAGCCCGTTTGTGACTTCCGGTATTCGCGTGGGTACTCCGGCGATTACGCGTCGCGGCTTCAAAGAAGCCGAAGCGAAAGAACTGGCTGGCTGGATGTGTGACGTGCTGGACAGCATCAATGATGAAGCGGTTATCGAGCGCATCAAAGGTAAAGTTCTCGACATCTGCGCACGCTACCCGGTTTACGCATAAGCGAAACGGTTAATCTGTTGAAAAAAGGCTTCCTCCGGGAAGCCTTTTTACCTTATCGCGCCATCAAATCTGGCGTAACTGTGCTTCAACATACAAATAGCCTATCCCCAGCACCTGTTGTGCGCGGCTTAATTGCCCAAAGCCAATTTGCGTCGCTTTCACGCTCGGCCCTTCATCGCGGTCGAACGGGTTAAATCCCGTCTGGCGAATTATGGTATTAAGCCAGTTCTCACCAAAGGCACAACTGCGACCGTACAACCAAATCTGATTAATATTGAGGATGTTGAGGAAGTTATACAGACTCAAACCAATGGCGTTGGCACTGCGGTCAACCCAACTGGTGATCCATGGTTCTCCACTCTGCCAGGCAGCGATTAATTGCGCGGTAGTCAGTTTTTCAGGATCAAGCTGAGTATTGCCAGGTTGTGATTTTAGCCATACCCGCGCCTGCTTTTTTAATGCGCTTAACGAGGCGACGGTTTCCAGGCAGCCGTAACGTCCGCAGTCGCAGGCGACGCCATCCGGATTAACGATGGTGTGACCAATCTGTCCGCTGCCATATAAACAGCCGCGATAAATTTGCTCATTAATCACGAACGACGAGCCAATGCCGTAATCAACATTGATCACGCAGAAATCCCGTTCCTGCGAATTATTTTGCCATTTCTCCGCCAGCGCCAGCATTACGCAGTCATTATCGACCATCACCCGAATGCCCAGCTTCTCTTCCAGCAGATACTTCACCTCAACTGGCGTTGTCCACGGCGCTTGCGGCATGGTTTGCGACACGCCGGTCACCGGATCAACCTGACCGTGGATTGCCAGCGCCAGGTTGATGGTACGGTTCGGCCACAATTTACGGTGGCGATGCCAGCATTTTTCGATTTCGGACAGCAGCGCCTGCGGTGTCGGTGCATCAATCTGTAAATACTCAAATTCACCTTTCGGACTTAAACAAGCATTAGCAACCTGACACTCAATACTGGTGGGCGTCACGTTCAGACACAGCGTCCAGTCACCTTCCGGCGCAATCAGCCATGTACCGCTACTATGCCCGCGCGTCTGGCTTTCATCATCGATATTAACCACCCGTTTTTCGCTTTCCAGCTCCTGCAAAATATTACTGACCGCCGGAATCGAAATTTGCGCCAGCCGGGCCAGCGTTGATTTATTGGCGCGCTTTTGCCGGTACAGCAGTTCCAGAATCACGCATTTGTTATGGTGGCGGATCTGTTGATTGTTAATACAGGCTCTCATCTTCACTAAACCTTGTTTAGTTAATTGCGTGATTATTCCGCGAAAACATTGCCAGATTGTTCAATACACTGCCACAAATCTTTTAATTCAGTATGTCTTGTTAATATTGAGGGCACCATGACTCCAGTAAAAGTGTGGCAAGAGCGCGTTGAGATCCCGACCTATGAAACCGGGCCGCAGGATATACATCCCATGTTCCTGGAAAATCGCGTTTATCAGGGATCGTCCGGCGCAGTTTATCCCTACGGCGTGACGGATACGCTGAGCGAGCAGAGAATCCTGAAATCCTGGCAGGCGGTGTGGCTGGAAAACGACTACATCAAAGTGATGATCCTGCCGGAGCTGGGCGGTCGGGTGCATCGCGCGTGGGATAAAGTGAAACAGCGCGATTTTGTCTATCACAATGAAGTCATTAAACCGGCGCTGGTCGGGCTGCTGGGGCCGTGGATCTCCGGCGGGATTGAGTTTAACTGGCCGCAACACCATCGCCCGACCACCTTTATGCCCGTCGATTTCACCATTGAAGCCCATGAAGACGGTGCACAGACCGTGTGGGTTGGTGAGACGGAGCCGATGCACGGTCTACAGGTGATGACAGGCTTCACGCTGCGCCCTGACCGTGCCGCACTGGAGATTGCCAGCCGCGTCTATAACGGCAACGCCACGCCGCGTCATTTTTTATGGTGGGCCAACCCGGCAGTGAAAGGTGGGGAAGGGCATCAGAGCGTTTTTCCGCCCGATGTGACTGCGGTGTTTGATCACGGCAAACGCGCAGTTTCCGCTTTCCCCATCGCCACCGGCACCTATTACAAAGTGGACTACTCCGCCGGCGTGGACATTTCTCGCTATAAAAATGTGCCTGTTCCAACCTCATATATGGCCGAAAAATCGCAGTACGATTTTGTCGGCGCGTGGTGTCACGATGAAGATGGCGGTTTGCTGCACGTTGCCAACCACCATATTGCGCCAGGTAAAAAACAGTGGAGTTGGGGACACAGTGAATTTGGCCAGGCGTGGGATAAGAGTCTGACCGACAATAACGGCCCGTATATCGAGCTGATGACCGGCATTTTTGCTGATAACCAGCCCGATTTTACCTGGCTTGATGCTTACGAAGAGAAGCGTTTCGAGCAGTATTTCCTGCCTTACCATTCTCTGGGCATGGTGCAAAACGCCTCCCGCGATGCGGTGATTAAATTACAGCGTAGCGAGCGGGGGATTGAGTGGGGGCTGTATGCCATCTCTCCGTTGAACGGATACCGCCTGGCGATCCGCGAAATCGGCAAATGCAACGCGTTGCTCGATGATGCCGTGGCCCTGACACCAGCGACCGCCATCCAGGGCGTGTTGCACGGTATCAATCCTGACAGACTAACCATTGAACTCTCCGATGCCGACGGCAATATTGTACTGAGTTATCAGGAACATCAGCCGCAGGAGTTGCCGTTGCCGGACGTCGCCAAAGCGCCACTGGCAGCACAAGACATTGCCAGTACAGATGAAGCCTGGTTTATCGGTCAGCATCTGGAGCAATATCATCACGCTAGTCGTTCACCGTTCGATTACTACCTGCGCGGCGTGGCGCTGGACCCGCTGGATTATCGCTGTAACCTGGCGCTGGCGATGCTGGAATATAACCGCGCAGATTTCCCGCAAGCGGTGGCTTATGCCAGTCAGGCGCTGAAACGCGCACATGCGCTGAACAAAAACCCGCAGTGCGGACAGGCGAGTTTGATTCGCGCCAGTGCGTATGAGCGTCAGGGGCAATATCAACAAGCTGAAGAGGATTTCTGGCGTGCGGTCTGGAGCGGCAACAGTAAAGCAGGCGGCTATTATGGTCTGGCACGGCTGGCGGCGCGTAATGATAACTTCGACGCTGGTCTGGATTTTTGCCAACAAAGTCTGCGCGCCTGCCCAACCAATCAGCAAGTGCTGTGCCTGCATAATCTGCTGCTGGTGTTAAGCGGTCGTCAGGACAACGCGCGTTTGCAGCGCGAGAAACTGCTGCGCGATTATCCGCTGAACGCCACCCTGTGGTGGCTGAACTGGTTCGATGGTCGTACCGAGTCAGCCCTCACGCAGTGGCGTGGTCTGTGTCAGGGGCGTGACGTTAACGCCCTGATGACCGCCGGGCAACTGATTAACTGGGGAATGCCCGCCCTGGCGGCAGAGATGCTGAATGCACTGGACTGCCAGCGAACGCTGCCGCTTTATCTGCAAGCCAGTTTGTTGCCGAAAGCTGAGCGCGGCGAATTGATTGCGAAAGCTATTGACGTGTTCCCGCAGTTTGTTCGTTTCCCGAATACGCTGGAAGAATTCGCGGCACTGGAGAGTATTGAAGAGTGCTGGTTCGCCCGTCATTTACTGGCCTGTTTCCATTACAACAAGCGCAGTTATGGCAAAGCGATAGCGTTATGGCAACGTTGTGTAGAGATGACGCCGGAGTTTGCCGATGGCTGGCGCGGGTTGGCGATCCATGCGTGGAATAAGCAGCATGATTATGAACTGGCTGCCCGTTATCTTGATAATGCTTATCAACTTGCGCCGCAGGATGCACGTCTGCTTTTCGAACGGGATTTGCTGGATAAGTTAACCGGAGCTGCACCGGAGAAACGACTGGCGCGTCTGGAAAATAATCTGGCAATTGCCCTGAAACGCGACGACATGACCGCAGAACTGCTCAATTTGTGGCATCTCACCGGTCAGGCAAACAAAGCGGCAGATATTCTCGCCACGCGCAAATTCCACCCGTGGGAAGGCGGAGAAGGGAAGGTCACCAGCCAGTTTATCCTCAATCAGTTGTTACGCGCCTGGGAGCACCTTGATGCCAGACAGCCGCAGCAGGCCGGCAAACTGCTTCATGCCGCGCTGCATTACCCGGAGAATTTGAGCGAAGGCCGTTTACCGGGGCAGACTGATAATGACATCTGGTTCTGGCAGGCAGTATGCGCCAAAGCGCAGGGTGATGACGCTGAGGCGACGCGTTGTTTACGCCTGGCGGCGACCGGCGATCGCACCATTAACATTCACAGTTATTACAACGATCAGCCAGTTGATTATCTCTTCTGGCAAGGGATGGCGCTGCGACTGCTGGGCGAACAACAAACCGCACAACAACTGTTCACTGAAATGAAACAGTGGGCACAAGAGATGGCGAAAACCAGTATCGAAGCGGATTTCTTTGCCGTCTCGCAACCCGACTTGTTGTCGCTGTATGGCGATTTACAACAGCAGCATAAAGAAAAATGCCTGATGGTGGCGATGCTGGCGGCAGCGGGATTAGGGGAGATTGCGCAATATGAATCTGCTCGCGCTGAATTGACGGCGATTAATCCGGCCTGGCCAAAAGCCGCATTATTCACCACCGTGATGCCTTTTATTTTTAACTACGTTCACTAAACCCTATTAACTGTAATCTTTGAGCGGCACGCGCTGCCGCTCATCACTAAATAATTAGAATAAGCCGTTGTTAATAAAAACCCTACAGGAGGCACTATGCCTAAAAAAAGCAGAATAACCCGTAATCTATTATTAATGGCTACGCTATTAGGTAGCGCACTATTTGCCAAGGCTGCGGAAAAAGAAATGACCATTGGCGCAATATATCTTGATACTCAGGGATATTATGCTGGTGTGCGTCAGGGTGTTCAGGATGCGGCAAAAGATTCCTCAGTACAGGTTCAGTTAATAGAAACTAATGCGCAGGGCGATATTTCGAAAGAAAGTACTTTTGTTGATACGCTCGTGGCGCGTAATGTCGATGCCATTATTTTATCTGCTGTTTCTGAAAATGGCAGCAGCCGCACCGTTCGTCGCGCCAGTGAAGCGGGTATTCCGGTGATTTGCTACAACACCTGTATTAATCAGAAGGGCGTCGATAAATATGTCTCGGCGTATCTGGTCGGCGATCCGCTAGAATTTGGTAAAAAACTGGGTAACGCTGCTGCCGATTATTTTATTGCCAACAAAATTGCTCAACCGAAAATTGCCGTTATCAATTGCGAAGCCTTTGAAGTTTGTGTGCAGCGTCGAAAAGGATTTGAAGAAATATTAAAAGCTCGCGTTCCCGGTGCGCAAATTGTCGCTAATCAGGAAGGGACTGTTTTAGATAAAGCGATTTCCGTTGGTGAAAAACTGATTATCTCCACGCCGGATCTCAACGCCATTATGGGGGAATCTGGCGGTGCGACACTCGGCGCGGTAAAAGCGGTACGCAATCAAAATCAGGCCGGAAAAATTGCTGTTTTCGGTTCGGATATGACGACTGAAATTGCTCAGGAACTGGAAAACAACCAGGTGCTGAAAGCGGTGGTGGATATTTCCGGTAAGAAAATGGGCAATGCTGTTTTTGCGCAAACATTGAAGGTTATCAATAAACAAGCCGACGGTGACAAAGTGATTCAGGTGCCTATCGATCTCTATACCAAAACGGAAGACGGTAAACAGTGGCTGGCAACGCACGTTGATGGTCTGCCCTAATAGCTGATTCGCAGAGGTTCCTATGTTCACGGCAACAGAGGCAGTCCCGGTAGCAAAAGTGGTGGCAGGAAATAAGCGTTACCCCGGCGTCGTTGCGTTGGATAACGTTAACTTCACGCTCAATAAAGGCGAAGTTCGCGCGTTGTTAGGTAAAAACGGCGCGGGCAAATCGACCCTCATTCGAATGCTTACCGGCAGCGAACGTCCGGACAGCGGTGATATCTGGATTGGCGAGACGCGACTGGAAGGTGACGAAGCTACGCTGACTCGCCGTGCCGCTGAACTGGGGGTACGTGCGGTTTATCAGGAATTAAGTCTGGTGGAAGGGCTGACGGTGGCGGAAAACCTCTGCCTCGGTCAATGGCCCCGTCGCAACGGCATGATTGATTACCCGCAAATGGTGCAGGATGCCCAACGTTGCTTACAGGCGCTGGGTGTTGATGTTAGCCCTGAACAACTTGTTTCAACGCTAAGCCCGGCGCAAAAGCAACTGGTGGAAATTGCGCGGGTGATGAAGGGCGAGCCGCGCGTGGTCATTCTTGATGAACCCACCAGTTCGCTTGCCAGTGCGGAAGTTGAACTGGTGATCAGCGCAGTGAAAAAGATGTCGGCACTTGGCGTAGCGGTGATTTATGTCAGCCACCGGATGGAAGAAATCCGCCGTATCGCTTCCTGTGCCACCGTCATGCGCGATGGTCAGGTGGCGGGTGATGTGATGCTCGAAAATACCTCCACGCGTCATATTGTGTCGCTGATGCTCGGGCGCGATCACGTTGATATTGCGCCGGTTGTCGCTCAGAACATTGCAGATCAGGCCGTGCTGGAAGTCCGCGCGTTACGCCACAGACCCAAACTTACGGAGATCAGTTTTTCCCTGCGTCGTGGCGAAGTGCTTGGTATTGCTGGCCTGCTGGGTGCAGGGCGTAGTGAATTGCTGAAAGCGATTGTTGGGCTGGAAGCGTATGAGCAGGGTGAGATTGTTATCAACGGCGAGAAAATCGCCCGCCCCGATTACGGCGACATGCTGAAACGCGGGATTGGTTATACCCCAGAAAATCGCAAAGAAGCGGGGATCATTCCCTGGCTGGGCGTTGACGAAAATACAGTGCTGACCAATCGGCAAAAAATCAGCGCCAACGGCGTGCTGCAATGGTCCACCATCCGCCGCCTGACCGAAGAGGTGATGCAGCGGATGACGGTCAAGGCCGCCAGTAGCGAAACGCCTATTGGCACGCTTTCTGGCGGCAATCAGCAAAAAGTGGTGATCGGTCGTTGGGTCTATGCCGCCAGCCAGATTTTGTTGCTCGACGAGCCAACGCGCGGCGTCGATATCGAAGCCAAGCAGCAGATTTACCGTATTGTCCGCGAGCTGGCTGCCGAAGGAAAAAGCGTGGTGTTTATCTCCAGTGAAGTGGAGGAGTTGCCGCTGGTGTGCGACCGCATCCTGTTATTACAGCATGGTACGTTCTCGCAGGAGTTTCACTCGCCGGTCAATGTGGACGAGCTGATGTCCGCCATTCTGTCTGTGCACTGATGAATTTTACCGAGGAACCTGAAGATGTCTGCTTCGTCATTACCATTGCCGCAGGGCAAGAGCGTCTCGCTCAAACAATTTGTCAGTCGCCATATTAATGAGATCGGTTTGCTGGTGGTGATTGCCATTCTTTATCTGGTCTTCTCCCTGAACGCGCCTGGCTTTATCTCATTGAATAACCAAATGAACGTGCTGCGTGATGCCGCCACCATTGGGATCGCCGCCTGGGCGATGACGCTGATTATTATCTCCGGTGAAATTGATGTCAGTGTTGGGCCAATGGTGGCTTTTGTCTCGGTGTGCCTGGCATTTTTGCTGCAATTTGAGGTTCCGCTGGCGGTGGCGTGTCTACTGGTGTTGCTGTTAGGCGCGCTGATGGGAACGCTCGCCGGGGTGCTGCGCGGTGTGTTTAACGTACCAAGTTTCGTTGCCACGCTGGGGCTGTGGAGCGCCCTGCGCGGAATGGGCTTGTTTATGACGAACGCCCTGCCAGTGCCGATTGACGAAAACGAGGTGCTGGACTGGCTGGGCGGGCAATTTCTCGGCGTACCGGTATCCGCGCTGATCATGATGGTGTTGTTTGCGCTGTTTGTGTTCATTAGCCGCAAAACCGCTTTTGGGCGTTCGGTGTTTGCTGTTGGCGGTAATGCCACGGCAGCGCAGTTGTGCGGTATTAACGTTCGTCGGGTGCGCATTCTTATCTTTACTCTTTCGGGAGTATTAGCAGCAGTCACCGGGATTTTGCTGGCGGCTCGCCTCGGTTCCGGTAACGCAGGTGCCGCAAACGGGCTGGAGTTTGATGTCATTGCTGCGGTCGTGGTCGGCGGTACGGCGCTTTCCGGCGGTCGTGGCTCGCTGTTCGGTACGTTGCTTGGCGTACTGGTGATTACGCTAATCGGTAACGGTCTGGTGTTGCTCGGGATTAACTCCTTTTTCCAGCAGGTGGTGCGCGGCGTCATCATCGTGGTGGCGGTGCTGGCGAATATCTTGCTGACCCAGCGAAGCACTAAAGCGAAACGCTAAACCTTAACGCCCCTGGCGCGGGTGCGGCAGGGATGAAAATTAATCGTATTGTTAATGAGGGACTTATGAAAACGATGCTGGCAGCTTATTTACCAGGAAATTCGACCGTTGATCTGCGGGAAGTTGCGGTGCCGACGCCGGGGATTAACCAGGTACTGATCAAAATGAAATCCTCCGGAATTTGCGGAAGCGATGTCCACTATATCTACCACCAGCACCGCGCCACGGCGGCGGCACCCGATAAACCGTTATACCAGGGATTTATCAACGGTCATGAACCGTGCGGGCAGATTGTAGCGATGGGGCAAGGCTGCCGCCATTTTAAAGAGGGCGATCGCGTGCTGGTGTATCACATTTCTGGCTGTGGTTTTTGCCCGAACTGCCGTCGCGGTTTTCCTATCTCTTGTACTGGCGAAGGAAAAGCCGCTTACGGCTGGCAACGCGACGGTGGTCATGCCGAATATCTGTTGGCGGAAGAAAAAGACCTTATTCTCCTGCCGGATGCGCTGAGCTACGAAGATGGTGCGTTTATCAGTTGCGGCGTTGGCACGGCGTATGAAGGGATTTTGCGCGGCGAAGTCTCCGGCAGCGATAACGTGCTGGTGGTCGGTCTGGGGCCGGTCGGGATGATGGCGATGATGCTGGCGAAAGGTCGCGGTGCGAAACGGATCATCGGCGTTGATATGCTGCCGGAACGTCTGGCGATGGCGAAACAGTTAGGCGTGATGGATCACGGTTATTTAGCAACCACCGAAGGTCTGCCGCAGATAATCGCCGAACTCACCCACGGCGGCGCAGATGTTGCGCTCGATTGTTCCGGTAATGCCGCAGGGCGCTTGCTGGCATTGCAATCCACCGCCGACTGGGGGCGCGTGGTTTACATCGGAGAAACCGGAAAAGTGGAGTTCGAGGTCAGCGCCGATCTGATGCATCATCAACGGCGGATTATTGGCTCCTGGGTGACCAGTTTATTCCATATGGAAAAATGCGCCCACGATTTGACCGACTGGAAACTGTGGCCGCGTAACGCCATTACCCACCGCTTCTCACTGGAACAGGCCGGTGATGCTTATGCGCTGATGGCAAGCGGCAAATGCGGCAAAGTCGTGATTAACTTCCCGGATTAAGGAGTTAGCGAATGACCATCTATACCTTATCTCACGGGGCGCTAAAGCTGGACGTTTCTGACCAGGGAGGTGTCATAGAAGGTTTCTGGCGCGATACGACGCCACTGCTACGTCCCGGTAAAAAAAGCGGTGTGGCAACTGATGCCTCTTGTTTTCCGCTGGTGCCGTTTGCAAACCGGGTGAGCGGCAATCGTTTTGTCTGGCAGGGGCGTGAGTATCAACTGCAACCGAATGTTGAATGGGATGCGCACTATCTGCACGGCGACGGCTGGCTGGGGCAGTGGCAATGTGTCTCGCGCAGCGAAGATAGCTTGTGTCTGGTGTATGAACATCGCAGCGGTATTTATCACTATCGGGCAAGTCAGGCGTTTCATTTGACGGCGGATACGCTGACGGTCACGCTCTCTGTCACCAATCAAGGGGCAGAATCGTTGCCGTTTGGTACGGGCTGGCATCCTTATTTTCCGTTGTCGCCGCAAACGCGGATTCAGGCACAGGCGAGCGGTTATTGGCTGGAGCGAGAACAGTGGCTGGCGGGCGAGTTTTGCGCGCAGTTACCGCCTGAGCTGGACTTCAACCAGTTCGCGCCGCTGCCGCGCCAGTGGGTGAATAATGGTTTTGCCGGCTGGAATGGTCAGGCACGCATTGAGCAGCCGCAGGGGGGTTATGCCATCACTATGGAAACGACGCCGCCCGCACCGTGCTATTTCATCTTTGTCTCCGACCCCGCGTTTGATAAAGGATATGCGTTTGATTTCTTCTGTCTGGAACCGATGAGCCATGCGCCGGATGACCATCATCGCCCGGAAGGTGGTGACCTCATTGCACTTGCGCCGGGGGAGTCAACAACCTCAGAGATGTCGTTGCGGGTTGAGTTGCTGTAATTTATAGAATGCCGGATGCGGGTAATTTCAATTTTGTAGCAATCGGTGCACCATGCCTGATGCGACGCTTATCGCGTCTTATCAGGCCTTGTATTCGCCGCATCCGGCATCTTTCCTAACGTCGATCGAGAGAAATTGCCCCCGGCCCGGTAATTGCCAGCAGCAGGAATGCGCCAGCAATACTGACATTCTTCCAGAAATTAATCATATTTGGCCCGACCGCATCCCCGGTCATATCCCAGTAATGGTGACCAATCACCGCTGTACCCAGCGTGTAGAAAATAAACAGCACCGCCAGCGGACGGGTGAAAAAGCCAAGCACGATTAATATCGCAGCGGGCACTTCCATAACTACCGCAATAATGGCTGCCAGCATCGGCATAGGTGCACCCAGCGAGGCCATATATTGTACCGTACCGTCAAAGCCCATCATTTTGGGAAAACCAAAAATAATGAAAATTAAGATGACGGCAATACGAGCAATTAATAACAACACGGGGCGGGCTGCGCCAAAATCAAAATAACGTAGTGTGTTCATAACCAATCCCTTTGCAAGATAATGTGATTTAAACGTAATACACACACTCGCACCTCGCCACGCCTCAGCAGATGAGAAATTTGGTAATTATCCAGGTCAACATCCAGCACATTTTCTGTAGGTGATATTTTGTTAGTGGTATTAACGATAATTTTTTCCAGAATGGTGTACTGGAAGTGGCCCTGATTTTCTTATTTTTCAACTTGCAACAACATTCGATTAACTTCAGACTAACGCCTCCTGACGGGAGGGACTCATGGTTTTGCAATCCACGCGCTGGCTGGCGCTCGGTTATTTCACATACTTTTTTAGCTACGGTATTTTTCTACCTTTCTGGAGCGTCTGGCTTAAGGGGATTGGCTTAACGCCAGAAACTATCGGCCTGTTGTTGGGGGCAGGGCTGGTTGCCCGTTTTCTCGGCAGTTTGATAATTGCGCCCCGCGTCAGCGATCCTTCTCGCCTGATTTCTGCACTTCGTGTACTGGCGTTGTTGACACTGCTGTTCGCCATCGCCTTCTGGGCTGGCGCGCATGTGGCATGGCTGATGCTTGTGATGGTCGGTTTTAACCTCTTTTTCTCACCGCTGGTGCCGTTAACTGACGCGCTGGCGAATACCTGGCAAAAGCAGTTCCCGCTTGATTACGGCAAAGTGCGACTTTGGGGCTCAGTGGCGTTTGTCATTGGTTCGGCGCTGACGGGCAAACTGGTCAGCGTGTTTGATTATCGGGTGATCCTCGCGCTGTTGACGTTGGGCGTGGCATCCATGCTACTTGGTTTTCTGATTCGCCCGACCATTCAACCGCAGGGGGAGAGCCGCCAGCAGGAGAGCACGGGGTGGCCGGCCTGGCTGGCGCTGGTTCGCCAGAACTGGC
This sequence comes from Escherichia sp. 93.0816, assembly GCF_013368855.2. Classification (NCBI taxonomy): domain Bacteria; kingdom Pseudomonadati; phylum Pseudomonadota; class Gammaproteobacteria; order Enterobacterales; family Enterobacteriaceae; genus Escherichia; species Escherichia sp. 93.0816. Next base: position 53,657 of record NZ_JABWNC020000010.1, read on the forward strand.
GCTTTCTGGCCTGCGTTTGTCTATTGCAGGGGGCGCACGCGGCATATTACGGTTTTAGCGCCATATACTGGCAGGCGGCGGGTTACTCGGCTTCGGCGGTGGGCTATTTATGGTCGCTTGGTGTAGTGGCGGAAGTCATTATCTTTGCGCTGAGTAACAAACTTTTCCGTCGCTGTAGCGCCCGCGATATGTTGCTGATCTCGGCGATTTGCGGGGTAGTACGTTGGGGCATTATGGGGGCAACCACTGAGCTACCGTGGTTGATAGTGGTGCAAATTCTGCATTGCGGCACCTTTACCGTGTGCCACCTGGCCGCCATGCGCTACATTGCTGCTCGTCAGGGAAGCGAGGTTATCCGTTTACAGGCGGTTTATTCTGCCGTCGCGATGGGCGGCAGTATCGCTATCATGACCGTCTTCGCCGGTTTCCTGTATCAATATCTCGGACATGGCGTGTTTTGGGTGATGGCGCTGGTGGCGCTTCCGGCAATGTTTTTGCGCCCGAAAGTGGTTCCCTCATGCTGACTATTCCAGCATTTTACGGATCTGCTCCTGTTGGTGTGCGGTCAGGAGCTGATTCGTATGAATCAGCGGCGGCGAAAAGAGCGGTAAAGGGATGGTATAAGGTGTAATAATCAGCACCGTGTTTCTCGGGGCGCCATTTCGTAAAAATGTCTTCACCGATATATGTTTAATATTGAGTGGCAATAGTGTAAGTTCGCGCAATTGCTGCTCAATATTCGCTTCTCTTTCACTGTCATTGCCCGTCAGCAAAATAATCTTTTTTTCGTTAATTTCATTTGCTTGCATCAGCCATGCGCCGAAAATCACCGCCACCAGGCCACTTTCCTCATCAGAAAAACGGACATTGTATTCACTTTCAAACCCGGCCAGCGCCGCGCGAGTTGTACGAACCAGGCGTGGGTAAAGTCGGCTGAACTCTTCTGGCAAGGTGTTATCAATACCGATGGTAAACAAACTGCGGCGTAATGCCTGAGCGAGATGAGTATAAAGCTGATCGCATAACCCCTGTTCATCATAGAAACGAACATTTCCCTGCTCACGAAAACGTTGTACCAAACGAACAATGGCCAGACGTAATTGCCGATCGCGCTGATGAGCATCCTGCAGCGGATTGGGAACTTGCAACATGGAAAAGAGCAACGCCATAAACAAAGGCTCATCTGGTGGTACAGGCTGGCGTGCCCGCCGTTGCCAGTGGCGACCAATTTCCTGTGCTACCTGAAACTCAAGACAGGACTCAGCCCATCGACGTTGCAGCGGGTTAAATTGTGGCGAGATCCCGGCATGATGTTGTAGCAGGCAATATTGCAGATACAGGCACAGAAAATGAACATCACGTGCTTCAAAGCATTTTTGCAACCGTCGTGCACAGAGATTAACTAAAGCTTGCAGGTTGGTATCGTCGTAAAAGTTGCGAGCAATCCCCCGGCGCTTCAGTTCTTCCTTTAAGGCTGGGATGAAACGGCTGGTGATGAATGATGGACATAAACGGAAACCGCGTCGTAGCCAGTGAAATAAACATAAACGTTGGTTAAGTACTGTACCTTCAACCCGGTAGCTACCGTCATAACCAGTAGTGAGCGTGAGCTGGTGATAGCGGAGGATTTCCCGTCCTGTTTCGCTGATATCGCGAACCGCAATATTATCATCCACACCATTAAGCTCGCTGAGAGTGGCCGTGGTGGCGGTCAACCCCGGCTGAAATAGTGTCAGCAAGATCTGGCAGCGGCGCTGGGGAGCAGAAAGGACAGATGGTGGAGCAAGTGTAGACATCATCTGTAGATCTCCCATAAGCATAATTGATAAGAATAGCTAAAGTTTGCTTAGGGAAATGGGGAATGGAATGCTAATTATCAGAAATGCTGGCAGACATCACAGAATTTTTATCGATATAAACGGATATGACCAGTTTAATACCATGTCTTAATGTGATTTATTGCTGTTTTATTCTTAGGGGGAATTCCCGGGATTCAACGCACTGAGGATAAAATCCACCATCTGCTCACGATAAACATCACCATGACGATCGGAAAAGGCATCAATGTGTTCGCCGTCAGGGATCAGAATCAGGCGTTTTGGCTCTTTCGCCAGAGCATATAACTTTTCACTGTGCTGCCACGGGATAACGTGATCGGCTTTACCGTGAATCAGTAAAAGCGGGATCGGGCTGACGCTGGCGATGTAATTTTCGCCGCTATAACTCTCATCAAGTAAGTAGCCACTGCCGGGGATCATCTGGTTGGCGATGGTCGCATAAGAGGCAAATGTGGAGTCGAGGATCACCGCACGTATGCCCTCACTACCTCCCTGACCAATAACATCAAGAATATTCGCCCCTCCAATACTCTGCCCGAACAGCACCAGCCGTTGTGGGTTTACATCACTGCGATGGCGCACCACGCTGATGGCGCTTAGCGTATCGTCCAGTAATCCAGCCTGGGACGGCGTGCCTTTTGATTTACCAAACCCGCGATAGTCAAACATAAAAACATTGAAATTGCGCTCGGGTAACCAACTGACCAACGGCCAGTGGGCGGACATGTTTCCGGCATTGCCGTGAGCATGAATGATGGTTGCGATGGCGTTGTCAGCGGAACCCGTCGAAGAGGGGATAAACCAGCCTTGCAGACGAGTACCGTCTTTAGCCGTAAATTCGACGGATTCTGCAGACCAGGGTTCGGGACCGTAAATTTTGTCGTCAGGGTAATAGAAGAAGTTGATGGCAACGCGCGGTACTAAATAAATACAGAAGGCAACAACAAAGAGGATAAACAGAATTTTGAGAACGCGTTTGTTCACTGGCAGTGCCATAACCTTTCCTTGCGACTTCTTTATAATCCATTAATCGGGGAAAGATGGTGGGAGAGCGGCGAAAGAAAGTAAAGCGGTGAGGAAGTATTTCGGAATAGCGCCTGAAAGGCGAGGGCGGGTGAGTGATATCACCCGCCAGAGTCATTAACGCTTCAGAGCGTCGCTTAACTCGTCACGCATATTTGACAGCATGGCTTTCACTACGCGTGGGTTACCGGCAACGATGTTACCGGTCAGCATGTAGTTATGACCACCGGTGAAATCGCTGACGATACCGCCTGCTTCACGAACCAGCAGTTCGCCTGCGGCGAAGTCCCACGGGCGCAGACCAATTTCGAAGAAACCGTCAACGCGACCAGCGGCTACGTAAGCCAGATCCAGCGCCGCAGAACCGGTACGACGGAAGTCAGCGCATTCGCTAAACAGTTTGCCAACGATATTGATGTAGGTGGTTGCGTACTGTTTCGCTTTGAAAGGGAAACCGGTCGCCAGAATAGTACCGTCGAGATCGCGAGCGGTGCTGCCGCGCAGACGATAGCCGTTTAACTGTGCGCCCTGACCGCGAGTCGCGGTGAACAGTTCGTTACGCATAGGATCGTAAACCACAGCAACTTCGGTGCGGCCTTTGATACGAACAGCGATAGATACCGCGAAGTGCGGCAGACGTTTGATAAAGTTGGTAGTGCCATCCAGTGGATCGATAACCCATTGAACATCCTGATCAGTACCTTCAAGTTCACCGCTTTCTTCGGTGATGATGGTGTGCTGCGGGTAAGATTTACGAATCGTGTCGATAATCACCGCTTCGGCAGCTTTATCTACGTTGGTCACGAAATCGTTGCTGCCTTTCTGGCTCGCTTCTACAGCGTCCGGGGTTTCATAGTTTTTGGCAATTAAATTACCCGCCTTGCGCGCTGCGCGCACGGCGATGTTCAGCATCGGATGCATCGGTCTCTCTCACTGGATGTTAAAGAACGGGAAAACGGCGCAGAGTATAGCAGCGAGATCGGCATCTGTCTTCGTTTTATGATAAGATGCGCGAATAATCTTTAGACGAAGAAAGACAATGCTGCAAAATATTCGAATTGTGCTGGTGGAGACGTCACACACCGGCAATATGGGTTCTGTTGCCCGTGCCATGAAAACAATGGGATTAACCAATCTGTGGTTGGTTAATCCACTGGTGAAACCTGACTCTCAGGCCATTGCGCTGGCGGCGGGAGCCAGCGATGTGATTGGTAATGCTCACATCGTCGATACGCTCGACGAAGCGTTAGCCGGTTGTAGCCTGGTGGTTGGCACCAGCGCACGTTCCCGCACGCTGCCGTGGCCGATGCTCGATCCGCGCGAATGTGGTCTGAAAAGCGTCGCTGAGGCGGCAAATACGCCGGTGGCGCTGGTTTTTGGTCGCGAGCGTGTCGGCTTGACCAATGAAGAGTTGCAGAAATGCCATTATCATGTCGCGATTGCCGCAAACCCGGAATACAGCTCGCTGAACCTGGCGATGGCGGTTCAGGTTATTGCGTATGAAGTGCGCATGGCCTGGCTGGCGACTCAGGAAAACGGCGAGCAGGTTGAGCATGAAGAGACACCGTATCCGCTGGTCGATGATCTTGAGCGTTTTTACGGTCATCTGGAGCAAACGCTGCTGGCAACCGGCTTTATTCGTGAAAACCATCCGGGACAGGTGATGAATAAATTGCGCCGTCTGTTTACCCGTGCGCGCCCGGAAAGTCAGGAGTTGAATATCCTGCGCGGGATTCTGGCTTCTATTGAGCAGCAGAATAAAGGTAACAAGGCGGAATAATAGTGATTGCTGATGCGACACTTAACGCGTCTTATCAGGCCTGGAAGTGTACAGAACCCCAGGTCGGATAAGGCGTTCACGCCGCATCCGATAACTGGTACAAACGCCACGATAAAAAATGGCACTGAAGGTTAAATACCTGACTAAATCAGTCAAGTAAATAGTTGACCAAATTACTCGGGAATGTCAGACTTGACCCTGCTATGCAATACCCCCACTTTTACAATAAAAAACCCCGGGCAGGGGCGAGTTTGAGGTGAAGTAAGACATGAGACTGACATCTAAAGGGCGCTATGCCGTGACCGCAATGCTGGACGTTGCGCTCAACTCCGAAGCAGGCCCGGTACCGTTGGCTGATATTTCCGAACGTCAGGGAATTTCCCTTTCCTATCTGGAACAACTGTTTTCCCGTCTGCGTAAAAATGGTCTGGTTTCCAGCGTACGTGGACCAGGCGGTGGTTATCTGTTAGGCAAAGATGCCAGCAGCATCGCCGTTGGCGAAGTGATTAGCGCCGTTGATGAATCTGTAGATGCTACCCGTTGTCAGGGTAAAGGCGGCTGCCAGGGCGGCGATAAATGCCTGACCCACGCGCTGTGGCGTGATTTGAGCGACCGTCTCACCGGTTTTCTCAACAACATTACTTTAGGCGAACTGGTTAATAACCAGGAAGTGCTGGATGTGTCTGGTCGTCAGCATACTCACGACGCGCCACGCAGTCGCACACAAGACGCGATCGACGTTAAGTTACGCGCATAAAAGATAAAAAGTATTCAGAATCAGGCCGGGGCGTATTGCGCTCCGTAAACACGGTCGTACATCCAGCCGGTAGCCTGATTCCTTGCATTGAGTGATGTACGGAGTTTATAGAGCAATGAAATTACCGATTTATCTCGACTACTCCGCAACCACGCCGGTGGACCCGCGTGTTGCCGAGAAAATGATGCAGTTTATGACGATGGACGGAACCTTTGGTAACCCTGCCTCCCGTTCTCACCGTTTCGGCTGGCAGGCTGAAGAAGCCGTAGATATCGCCCGTAATCAGATTGCCGAGCTGGTCGGCGCTGACCCGCGTGAAATCGTCTTTACCTCTGGTGCAACCGAATCTGACAACCTGGCGATCAAAGGTGCAGCCAACTTTTATCAGAAAAAAGGCAAGCACATCATCACCAGCAAAACCGAACACAAAGCGGTACTGGACACCTGTCGTCAGCTGGAGCGCGAAGGTTTTGAAGTCACTTACCTGGCACCGCAGCGTAACGGCATTATCGACCTGAAAGAACTCGAAGCGGCGATGCGTGACGACACCATCCTCGTTTCCATCATGCACGTAAATAACGAAATCGGCGTGGTGCAGGATATCGCGGCTATCGGCGAAATGTGCCGTGCTCGTGGCATTATCTATCACGTTGATGCAACCCAGAGCGTGGGCAAACTGCCTATCGACCTGAGCCAGTTGAAAGTTGACCTGATGTCTTTCTCCGGCCACAAAATCTATGGCCCGAAAGGTATCGGTGCGCTGTATGTGCGTCGTAAACCGCGCGTACGCATTGAAGCTCAAATGCACGGCGGCGGTCACGAGCGCGGTATGCGTTCCGGTACTCTGCCTGTTCACCAGATCGTCGGTATGGGCGAAGCCTATCGCATCGCAAAAGAAGAGATGGCGACCGAGATGGAACGTCTGCGCGGTCTGCGTAACCGTCTGTGGAACGGCATCAAAGATATCGAAGAAGTTTACCTGAACGGTGACCTGGAACACGGTGCGCCGAACATTCTCAACGTCAGCTTTAACTACGTTGAAGGTGAGTCGCTGATTATGGCGCTGAAAGACCTCGCGGTTTCTTCAGGTTCCGCCTGTACGTCGGCAAGCCTCGAACCGTCCTACGTGCTGCGCGCGCTGGGGCTGAACGACGAGCTGGCACATAGCTCTATCCGTTTCTCTTTAGGTCGTTTTACTACTGAAGAAGAGATCGACTACACCATCGAGTTAGTTCGTAAATCCATCGGTCGTCTGCGTGACCTTTCTCCGCTGTGGGAAATGTACAAGCAGGGCGTGGATCTGAACAGCATCGAATGGGCTCATCATTAATCGGTATCGGAATCAGGAGAATTTATAATGGCTTACAGCGAAAAAGTTATCGACCATTACGAGAATCCGCGTAACGTGGGTTCTTTTGACAACAACGACGAGAACGTGGGCAGCGGCATGGTGGGTGCACCGGCCTGTGGCGACGTGATGAAGTTGCAGATTAAAGTCAACGATGAAGGTATCATTGAAGACGCGCGTTTTAAAACTTACGGCTGCGGTTCCGCTATCGCTTCCAGCTCCCTGGTGACCGAATGGGTGAAAGGGAAATCTCTGGACGAAGCACAGGCGATCAAAAACACCGATATTGCTGAAGAACTTGAACTGCCGCCGGTGAAAATTCACTGTTCTATTCTGGCAGAAGACGCGATCAAAGCCGCCATTGCGGACTATAAAAGCAAACGTGAAGCAAAATAAGAGTTGAGGTTTGGTTATGTCGATTACACTGAGCGACAGTGCAGCAGCGCGAGTAAATACCTTTCTGGCTAACCGTGGTAAAGGGTTTGGCCTGCGTCTGGGCGTGAGAACCTCCGGGTGTTCAGGTATGGCTTATGTACTGGAATTTGTTGACGAACCGACGCCGGAAGACATCGTGTTTGAAGACAAAGGCGTGAAAGTCGTGGTCGATGGAAAAAGCCTGCAATTTCTGGACGGTACGCAACTGGACTTCGTAAAAGAAGGCCTGAACGAAGGGTTTAAATTCACCAACCCGAACGTCAAAGATGAGTGTGGTTGCGGCGAAAGCTTCCACGTTTGATGCGCATACCGATAACCCCACCGTGGTCGCCTGCGCGTGGGGTTTGTTTTACCTGATTCGCCGTTATCGCGGCGGATCGCAGCCCTGAGAATGTTATGGATTACTTCACCCTCTTTGGCTTGCCTGCTCGTTATCAACTCGATACCCAGGCACTGAGCCTGCGTTTTCAGGATCTACAACGTCAGTATCATCCTGATAAATTCGCCAGCGGAAGCCAGGCGGAACAACTCGCCGCCGTACAGCAATCCGCAACCATTAACCAGGCATGGCAAACGCTGCGTCATCCATTGATGCGGGCAGAATACCTGCTTTCGTTGCACGGTTTTGATCTCGCCAGCGAGCAGCATACTGTTCGTGATACCGCGTTCCTGATGGAACAGCTGGAGCTGCGCGAAGAACTGGACGAGATCGAACAGGCGAAAGATGAAGCGCGGCTGGAAAGCTTTATCAAACGCGTTAAAAAGATGTTTGATACCCGTCACCAGTTGATGGTTGAACAGTTAGACAACGAGACGTGGGACGCGGCGGCGGATACCGTGCGTAAGCTGCGTTTTCTCGATAAACTGCGAAGCAGTGCCGAACAACTCGAAGAAAAACTGCTCGATTTTTAATTTCTGGAAGCTAAACATGGCCTTATTACAAATTAGTGAACCTGGTTTGAGTGCTGCGCCGCATCAGCGTCGTCTGGCGGCCGGTATCGACCTGGGCACAACCAACTCGCTGGTGGCGACAGTACGCAGCGGTCAGGCCGAAACGTTAGCCGACCATGAAGGCCGTCACCTGCTGCCGTCTGTTGTTCACTATCAACAGCAAGGGCATTCGGTGGGTTATGACGCACGTACTAACGCTGCGCTTGATACCGCCAACACCATTAGTTCTGTTAAACGCCTGATGGGGCGCTCGCTGGCTGATATCCAACAACGCTATCCGCATCTGCCTTATCAATTCCAGGCCAGCGAAAACGGCCTGCCAATGATTGAAACGGCGGCGGGGCTGCTGAACCCGGTGCGCGTTTCTGCGGACATCCTCAAAGCACTGGCGGCCCGGGCAACTGAAGCTCTGGCCGGCGAGCTGGATGGTGTGGTTATCACCGTTCCGGCGTACTTTGACGATGCCCAGCGTCAGGGCACCAAAGATGCGGCGCGCCTGGCTGGCCTGCACGTCCTGCGCTTGCTCAACGAACCGACCGCTGCGGCTATCGCCTACGGGCTGGATTCCGGTCAGGAAGGCGTGATTGCCGTTTATGACCTTGGTGGCGGGACTTTTGATATATCCATTCTGCGCTTAAGTCGCGGCGTGTTTGAAGTGCTGGCGACCGGCGGTGATTCCGCGCTCGGCGGCGATGATTTCGACCATCTGCTGGCGGATTACATTCGCGAGCAGGCGGGCATTCCTGACCGTAGCGATAACCGTGTTCAGCGTGAACTGCTGGATGCCGCCATTGCAGCCAAAATCGCGCTGAGCGATGCGGACTCTGTGACCGTTAACGTCGCGGGCTGGCAGGGCGAAATCAGCCGTGAACAATTCAACGAACTGATCGCACCGTTGGTAAAACGTACCTTGTTGGCCTGTCGTCGTGCGTTGAAAGACGCGGGCGTAGAGGCTGATGAAGTCCTGGAAGTGGTGATGGTTGGCGGTTCTACCCGTGTGCCGCTGGTGCGTGAACGGGTGGGCGAATTTTTCGGTCGTCCGCCGCTGACCTCTATCGACCCGGATAAAGTCGTGGCTATTGGTGCGGCGATTCAGGCGGATATTCTGGTGGGTAACAAGCCGGACAGTGAAATGCTGCTGCTTGATGTGATCCCGCTGTCGCTGGGCCTCGAAACCATGGGCGGCCTGGTGGAGAAAGTGATCCCGCGTAATACCACGATTCCGGTGGCTCGTGCCCAGGATTTCACCACTTTCAAAGATGGCCAGACAGCGATGTCTATCCATGTTATGCAGGGTGAGCGTGAACTGGTGCAGGACTGCCGTTCGCTGGCGCGTTTTGCGCTGCGTGGTATCCCGGCGTTACCAGCTGGCGGCGCGCATATTCGCGTGACTTTCCAGGTCGATGCCGACGGTCTTTTGAGCGTGACGGCGATGGAAAAATCGACCGGCGTTGAGGCGTCTATTCAGGTCAAACCTTCTTATGGTCTGACCGACAGCGAAATCGCCTCAATGATTAAAGACTCAATGAGCTATGCCGAGCAGGACGTAAAGGCTCGTATGCTGGCAGAACAAAAAGTAGAAGCAGCGCGCGTACTGGAAAGCCTGAACGGTGCGCTGGCTGCTGATGCCGCGCTGTTAAGCGCCGCAGAGCGTCAGGTTATCGACGATGCTGCCGCTCATCTGAGTGAAGTGGCGCAGGGCGATGACGTTGATGCCATCGAACAAGCGATTAAAAACGTAGACAAACAAACCCAGGATTTCGCCGCTCGCCGCATGGACCAGTCGGTTCGTCGTGCGCTGAAAGGCCATTCCGTGGACGAGGTTTAATATGCCAAAGATTGTTATTTTGCCTCATCAGGATCTCTGCCCTGATGGCGCTGTTCTGGAAGCTAATAGCGGTGAAACCATTCTTGATGCTGCGTTGCGTAACGGTATCGAGATTGAACACGCCTGTGAAAAATCATGTGCCTGCACCACCTGCCACTGCATCGTGCGTGAAGGTTTTGACTCGCTGCCGGAAAGCTCAGAGCAGGAAGACGACATGCTGGACAAAGCCTGGGGGCTGGAGCCGGAAAGCCGTTTAAGCTGCCAGGCGCGCGTCACTGACGAAGATTTAGTGGTCGAAATTCCGCGTTACACTATCAACCATGCGCGTGAGCATTAACAGAGGTTAGTATGGGACTTAAGTGGACCGATAGCCGCGAAATTGGCGAAGCACTGTACGATGCGTATCCCGATCTCGACCCGAAAACGGTTCGATTCACCGATATGCATCAGTGGATTTGCGATCTGGAAGATTTCGACGACGACCCGCAGGCATCTAACGAAAAAATCCTCGAAGCGATTTTGTTAGTCTGGCTGGACGAAGCTGAGTGAATAAACGGGCTGCCTGGGGGTGGCCCGTTTTGCTGTTAAACAAATAAGGATAACTAAAATGACAGAAGCGATGAAAATTACCCTCTCGACCCAGCCTGCCGACGCGCGCTGGGGAGAAAAAGCGACTTACAGCATTAATAATGATGGCATTACCCTGCATTTGAACGGGGCGGACGATCTGGGGCTGATCCAGCGTGCGGCGCGCAAGATTGACGGTCTGGGTATCAAACATGTTCAGTTAAGCGGTGAAGGCTGGGATGCTGATCGTTGCTGGGCATTCTGGCAAGGTTACAAAGCCCCGAAAGGCACGCGTAAAGTGGAGTGGCCGGATCTGGACGATGCTCAACGCCAGGAGCTGGATAACCGCCTGATGATCATCGACTGGGTGCGTGACACCATCAACGCACCGGCGGAAGAACTGGGGCCATCGCAACTGGCACAGCGTGCTGTTGATCTGATCAGTAACGTCGCGGGCGATCGTGTGACTTACCGGATCACCAAAGGCGAAGACCTGCGTGAGCAAGGCTATATGGGGCTGCACACCGTCGGGCGCGGTTCAGAACGTTCTCCAGTATTGCTGTCGCTGGATTACAACCCAACTGGCGATAAAGAAGCGCCGGTGTACGCGTGCCTGGTAGGCAAAGGCATCACCTTTGATTCCGGCGGCTACAGCATCAAACAGACCGCGTTTATGGATTCAATGAAGTCCGATATGGGCGGTGCGGCAACGGTTACTGGGGCGCTGGCATTTGCCATCACTCGCGGTCTGAACAAGCGCGTGAAGCTGTTCCTCTGCTGTGCGGATAACCTGATCAGCGGCAACGCGTTCAAGCTGGGCGATATCATCACCTATCGCAACGGTAAAAAAGTCGAAGTGATGAACACCGATGCGGAAGGGCGCCTGGTGCTGGCAGATGGCCTGATTGACGCCAGTGCGCAGAAACCAGAACTGATTATTGATGCCGCGACCCTCACCGGGGCGGCGAAAACCGCGCTGGGTAATGATTATCACGCGCTGTTTAGTTTTGACGATGCGCTGGCAGGGCGTTTGCTGGCGAGTGCCGCGCAGGAGAACGAACCATTCTGGCGTCTGCCGCTGGCAGAGTTCCACCGCAGCCAGTTGCCGTCAAACTTTGCTGAACTCAATAATACCGGTAGCGCGGCGTATCCGGCAGGTGCAAGCACGGCGGCGGGCTTCCTGTCGCACTTTGTTGAGAACTATCAGCAAGGCTGGTTGCATATAGATTGTTCGGCGACTTACCGTAAAGCGCCGGTTGAACAGTGGTCTGCGGGCGCAACGGGACTGGGTGTGCGCACGATTGCTAATCTGTTAACGGCGTAATCGTTTATACCGGATGCGGCATAAACGCCTTATCTAGCCTACAAAGTATTGCAAATTCAACAAATTGCGATTCCCTTGTAGGCCTGATAAGCGTAGCGCATCAGGCACTTCCGCCCCGAACGTTGAATGAATTGTGGTTCTTATGTCCGAAACAAAAAACGAACTTGAAGACCTGCTGGAAAAAGCAGCAACCGAACCGGCTCATCGTCCGGCTTTTTTCCGTACTCTATTGGAATCCACCGTCTGGGTGCCAGGTACAGCGGCGCAGGGCGAGGCTGTGGTTGAAGATAGCGCGCTTGATTTACAGCATTGGGAAAAAGAAGACGGCACCAGCGTCATTCCTTTTTTCACCTCGTTAGAAGCACTTCAACAGGCGGTTGACGGCGAACAGGCATTTGTCGTAATGCCCGTTCGCACGCTGTTTGAGATGACCCTTGGTGAAACACTCTTCCTTAATGCCAAACTGTCTACCGGTAAAGAATTTATGCCGCGTGAAATCAGTTTGCTGATCGGTGAAGAGGGTAATCCGCTGAGCAGTCAGGAAGTACTGGAAGGCGGCGAATCGCTGATATTATCGGAAGTCGCAGAGCCGCCAGCACAAATGATTGATTCACTCACTACCTTATTTAAAACTATTAAGCCGGTGAAACGTGCTTTTATTTGTTCAATTAAAGAGAGCGAAGAGGCACAGCCTAATCTGCTTATTGGCATTGAAGCCGATGGTGATATCGAAGAAATTATTCAGGCGGCGGGAAGTGTAGCGACCGATACATTACCTGGCGATGAACCTATTGATATTTGCCAGGTGAAAAAAGGGGAAAAAGGAATTAGCCACTTTATTACCGAACATATTGCGCCATTCTATGAACGTCGCTGGGGTGGCTTTTTGCGTGATTTTAAACAGAATCGGATAATCTAAAATATGCCGCCCAAAAGGGCGGCATTCGGGCTTACTTGCTGCTCTGAAGGATGTTAGCCACCAGTAAATAATTACCAGAGAGACTCCGGTTATTATTTACTTCGGAAAACAGCGCACCAGAAACAATAAGTACGATACAAAAGCACCGTATCTTCATTGTGCGGTCCATGCGAAGACCGCATCACGACAGCACCACTGGCGATATTGCCGCGATAGCAAGCACTGTGGGGTACCTGCATTTACGGTCATGGAACATCCTTTCCTAAAGCCAGCGCCCGTTTGCGAGACGGCGAAAAGGGCCGTCAAGAATAATACTCTCATGTTTGAATAATTACTCTATTTATTATCTTGACATAGCCAGGCATAAAAGAGAGTATTTCAACACTGTGGGGTGCCTGCGTTGCTCCGGCAACACAAGTCAACCAGCTGGAAAGGCCGCGAACCAGACCAGCAACAAAAAACCGCCAAATTCGGCGGTTTTTTGTTGCCTGTAAAAAGCTTATTTCACTGGTTCGACCGGTAAATCTGCTCGCGCGCCCCATTCACTCCATGCGCCGTCGTACAGTTTCACGTTTGGCACATCCAGCGTAGCAAGTGCCAGCAACACAACGGCGGCCGTTACACCAGAGCCACAGCTGACAATAATCGGTTTGTCATAGCTGATACCGTAACCAAAAAATATCGCATCGAGTTCATCTGTCGTTTTCAGTTCACCTTCACGCACCAGTTCTGTCCACGGAACATTCAGCGCACCAGGAATATGCCCGCGACGTAAACCAGGGCGAGGTTCATCAATTTCAGCGTTAAAACGCGCAGCCGGACGGGCATCAATAATTTGTGCCGTTTTTTCATGGCTTGCCAGCAATACATCGGTTACTTTCACCACGGCTTCCGGGTTAAAGGCGGTGTTAAACTCTCCTTCTGGCAGTTCCACTTCGCCTTCTTCTAACAGTAGGTCATCACGCTGCCAGCCTGCCAGTCCACCGCCAAGAATCGACACTTTCTCTACGCCAAAGGTGCGCAGCATCCACCATGCTCGCGGGGCTGAGAAAAGATTACCTTCGTCATAGACAATCAGATGTTTGTCCTGATTAACGCCCAGTTCACGCATCGCTACGGCGAACGTTTCCGGGCGCGGCAGCATGTGCGGAAGCGGGGAGGTGTGATCGGAAAGAGCTTCGATATCGAAAAATACTGCGCCGGGGATATGCCCATTGAGATACTCCTGGGCAACGTTACGATCTTCCTGTCCGGGCGGTGCCATGCGGGCATCAATAATCTGAATTTCAGGATCATCAATATGTTCGGCGAGCCAGTCGGCTCCTACAAACCATGTCGTGGACATAGGCATCTCCATTTTTGCCGGGGTAGGCTAAATTGTCGGACGTTTAGTGAAAAGCGACAAGCAAAAGAGGCTGATTTGGCTGCCTGAGCCACATTTATCACCAAAATTCAGATTCTGTGGACGTGATACTGAATTACATAACGCTAATTCTCACGCATAATAATTATTCGACGTTGCTAACGGGCCATTGTGGCAGGGATGATAAATGAAAAAGTTACGCATAGCCGCCTGCATGTTAATGCTGGCGCTGGCAGGGTGCGACAACAACGATAACGCGCCAACAGCGGTGAAAAAAGATACCCCTTCTGAAGCTGCTAAAGGTACATCTTCAGAAAACGCGAGTTCAGCAAAACTCTCTGCGCCGGAGAGGCAAAAGCTGGCACAACAGAGTGCCGGTAAGGCACTGACATTGCTTGATCTCTCTGAGGTTCAACTCGATGGTGCAGCCACGCTGGTGCTGACTTTCTCCATCCCCCTCGACCCGGATCAGGATTTCTCGCGTGTTATTCATGTCGTCGATAAAAAGAGCGGTAAAGTGGATGGTGCCTGGGAGCTGTCAGATAATCTTAAAGAGTTGCGTTTACGCCACCTCGAACCTAAACGTGATTTGATCGTGACTATTGGGCAGGAAATGAAGGCGCTCAATAACGCAACCTTAAGTAAAGATTACGAAAAAACGATCACCACCCGCGATATTCAACCCAGCGTCGGTTTTGCCAGCCGTGGTTCGCTGCTGCCTGGAAAAGTCGTTGAAGGACTGCCGGTAATGGCGCTCAACGTTAACAATGTCGATGTTAACTTCTTCCGTGTTAAACCCGAATCTCTGCCAGCATTCATTAGCCAATGGGAATACCGCAATTCGCTGGCGAACTGGCAATCTGACAAATTGCTGCAGATGGCGGATCTAGTCTACACCGGACGTTTTGATCTCAATCCCGCGCGTAATACCCGTGAAAAATTATTGCTACCGCTGGGTGATATCAAACCGCTTCAGCAGGCGGGCGTGTATCTGGCTGTGATGAATCAGGCTGGACGTTACGATTACAGTAATCCCGCGACTCTGTTTACATTAAGTGATATCGGCGTATCGGCTCACCGTTATCACAATCGTCTGGATATCTTTACCCAAAGCCTGGAAAACGGTGCGGCTCAGCAAGGAATTGAAGTCTCGTTATTAAATGAGAAAGGGCAGACTCTGACTCAGGCGACCAGTGATGCACAGGGTCATGTACAGCTGGAAAACGATAAAAACGCGGCATTACTGCTGGCACGTAAAGATGGTCAGACAACGCTGCTCGATTTAAAACTTCCGGCGCTGGACTTAGCGGAATTTAACATTGCTGGTGCACCGGGTTATAGCAAACAGTTCTTTATGTTTGGCCCGCGCGATCTTTATCGCCCGGGTGAAACAGTCATCCTCAATGGCTTACTGCGTGATGCAGACGGTAAAGCATTGCCCGATCAACCCATCAAGTTAGACGTGATTAAACCTGACGGGCAGGTACTGCGTAGTGTCGTTAGTCAGCCGGAGAATGGCCTCTATCACTTTACCTGGCAACTGGATAGCAGTGCGGCAACCGGCATGTGGCATATTCGCGCTGACACTGGCGATAACCAGTATCGGATGTGGGATTTCCACGTCGAAGATTTTATGCCAGAGCGCATGGCGTTGAACCTGACCGGCGAGAAAATCCCGTTAACGCCGAAAGATGAGGTGAAATTCTCCGTGGTGGGTTACTACCTGTACGGTGCGCCTGCTAACGGTAATACTTTGCAGGGGCAGCTTTTCCTGCGCCCTCTGCGTGAAGCGGTTTCTGCATTACCCGGTTTCGAATTTGGCGATATAGCTGCCGAAAACCTTTCCCGCACGCTGGATGAAGTTCAGTTGACGCTGGATGATAAAGGGCGCGGCGAGGTTTCTACAGAAAGCCAGTGGAAGGAAACGCATTCCCCATTGCAGGTTATTCTCCAGGGCAGTTTGCTGGAATCTGGCGGTCGCCCGGTGACGCGCCGTGCCGAACAGGCTATCTGGCCTGCCGATGCGCTCCCGGGGATCCGCCCGCAGTTCGCCTTGAAATCGGTTTACGATTACCGTACTGACACGACTGTAAAACAACCCATTGTTGATGAAGGCAGCAATGCCGCTTTTGATATCGTTTATAGCGATGCGCAGGGCGTGAAAAAAGCCGTTTCGGGCTTGCAGGTGCGTCTGATTCGCGAACGTCGAGATTACTACTGGAACTGGTCAGAAGATGAAGGCTGGCAGTCACAGTTTGATCAAAAAGATCTGATCGAAAATGAACAAACGCTGGATCTTCAAGCGGATGAAACTGGTAAGGTAAGTTTTCCGGTAGAGTGGGGCGCTTATCGTCTGGAAGTCAAAGCGCCGAATGACGCGGTTAGTAGCGTGCGTTTCTGGGCTGGCTATAGCTGGCAGGACAACAGCGACGGTAGCGGTGCGGTACGTCCGGATCGCGTCACGATGAAACTGGATAAAGCCAGTTATCGTCCTGGCGATACCATTAAGTTGCACATTGCCGCGCCAACGGCGGGTAAAGGCTACGCGATGGTCGAGTCCAGTGAAGGGCCGCTGTGGTGGCAAGAGATTGATGTTCCGGCACAAGGGCTGGATCTGACGATTCCGGTCGATAAAACCTGGAATCGGCACGACCTCTATTTAAGTACGCTGGTGGTGCGTCCTGGCGATAAATCTCGCTCTGCGACGCCAAAACGCGCGGTTGGCGTGTTGCATTTGCCGCTTGGCGATGAAAACCGTCGTCTCGATCTGGCGCTGGAAACACCGGCAAAAATGCGCCCCAATCAGCCATTAACTGTGAAAATCAAAGCCAGCAATAAAAATGGTGATATGCCAAAACAGGTGAATGTGCTGGTGTCTGCCGTTGATAGCGGTGTGCTGAATATTACTGATTACGTTACGCCAGATCCGTGGCAGGCGTTCTTCGGTCAGAAACGCTATGGCGCAGACATATACGATATTTACGGTCAGGTCATTGAAGGACAGGGACGCCTGGCAGCACTGCGTTTTGGTGGCGATGGTGATGAACTGAAACGAGGTGGTAAGCCACCGGTCAATCACGTCAATATTGTCGCGCAACAGGCACAGCCGGTAACGCTCAACGAACAGGGCGAAGGTACGGTTACACTGCCGATTGGCGATTTTAACGGTGAATTGCGCGTCATGGCGCAAGCCTGGACGGCAGATGACTTCGGCAGCAACGAAAGCAAAGTGATTGTTGCTGCACCCGTGATAGCCGAACTGAACATGCCGCGCTTTATGGCGAGTGGCGACACTTCGCGTCTGACGCTGGATATCACTAATCTTACTGATAAACCGCAAAAACTGAACGTTGCCCTGACTGCCAGCGGTTTGGTTGAACTGGTAAGCGATTCACCCGCATCTGTTGAATTAGCGCCAGGCGTGCGAACCACGCTGTTTATCCCGGTGCGAGCATTGCCGGGTTATGGCGATGGTGAAATTCAGGCGACTATCAGTGGCCTGAATTTGCCAGGAGAAACCGTTGCCGATCAGCATAAGCAGTGGAAAATTGGCGTCCGTCCGGCATTCCCGGCACAAACAGTCAATTATGGTACGGTGTTGCAGCCTGGTGAAACATGGGCGATTCCGGCTGGCGGACTGCAAAACTTCTCGCCTGTTACACTGGAAGGGCAATTGTTGTTGAGCGGCAAGCCACCGCTGAACATCGCACGTTATATCAAAGAGTTAAAAGCATATCCGTACGGCTGTCTGGAGCAAACCACTAGCGGCCTGTTCCCGTCGCTCTATACCAATGCAGCCCAGCTACAGACGTTGGGCATCAAAGGCGACAGTGATGATAAACGCCGTGCGGCAGTTGATATTGGTATTTCCCGCTTGCTGCAAATGCAACGCGATAATGGCGGTTTTGCGCTATGGGATAAATACAGCGACGAAGAGTACTGGCTGACGGCCTATGTGATGGATTTCCTGGTTCGCGCAGGTGAGCAGGGTTACAGCGTGCCGACAGAAGCCATTAACCGGGGGAATGAGCGTCTGCTGCGCTATTTACAAGATCCGGGCATGATGTCGATCCCGTATGCCGATAATCTCAAAGCCAGTAAATTCGCCGTACAGTCTTACGCTGCGCTGGTACTGGCTCGTCAGCAAAAGGCACCGCTGGGTGCACTGCGTGAAATCTGGGAGCGTCGTGCAGATGCCGCTTCTGGTTTACCGCTACTGCAACTTGGCATTGCGCTGAAAACCATGGGTGATGCGACGCGGAGTGTAGACGCAATTGCGCTGGCGCTGAAAACGCCGCGTAATAATGATGAGCGGATATGGCTTGGCGATTACGGTAGCCCACTGCGCGACAACGCGTTGATGCTTTCCTTACTGGAAGAGAACAAACTGTTGCCAGATGAGCAGAACACCTTGCTGAATACACTTTCGCAGCAGGCGTTTGGTGAACGCTGGCTATCAACTCAGGAAAGTAATGCGTTGTTCCTGGCTGCCCGTTCGATTCAGGATTTACCGGGTAAATGGCAGGCACAAACCTCTTTCTCCGCCGAGCCGCTGACTGGCGAGAAAGCGCAAAACAGCAATCTGAATAGCGATCAACTGGCAACTTTGCAGGTAACTAACAGTGGCACCCAGCCGTTATGGCTGCGTGTGGATGCCAGCGGTTATCCGCAATCCGCACCTTTACCTGTGAGTAATGTGCTGCAAATCGAGCGTCATATTCTTGGTACTGACGGTAAGAGCAAATCGCTGGATTCGTTACGTAGCGGCGATCTGGTACTGGTCTGGTTGCAGGTAAAAGCCAATAACAGCGTGCCAGATGCGCTGGTAGTTGATTTGCTGCCAGCGGGTCTGGAACTGGAAAACCAGAACCTGGCTAACGGCAGCGCCAGTCTGGAGCAAAGTGGTAGCGAAGTGCAAAACCTGCTTAATCAAATGCAGCAGGCGAGCATTAAGCACATTGAGTTTCGTGACGATCGCTTTGTGGCGGCGGTTGCCGTTGATGAATACCAGCCGGTTACGCTGGTATATCTGGCGCGGGCGGTGACGCCGGGAACGTATCAGGTGCCGCAGCCGATGGTGGAATCGATGTATGTTCCTCAATGGCGGGCGACCGGCGCGGCTGAAGATCTGCTGATTGTCAGACCGTAAATGCTTCGTCTGTTAAGTAAACGCGGCTGCTGGATAACGCTGGCAGCTGCGCCCTTTATTATCATTCTGGCGGCGTGGGGAGCAGATAAACTCTGGCCTCTGCCGCTGCATGAAGTCAATCCCGCACGTGTGGTCGTGGCGCAGGATGGAACGCCGCTCTGGCGCTTCGCCGATGCTGACGGTATTTGGCGTTATCCAGTGACTATCGAAGATGTTTCTCCGCGTTACCTTGAGGCACTGATCAATTATGAAGATCGCTGGTTCTGGAAGCATCCGGGCGTAAACCCGTTCTCGGTGATGCGCGCCGCCTGGCAAGATCTCACTTCTGGTCGGGTTATCTCCGGCGGCAGCACGCTCACCATGCAGGTTGCTCGTCTGCTTGATCCTCACCCCAAAACGTTTGGCGGTAAAATTCGCCAGCTCTGGCGCGCGTTGCAGCTGGAGTGGCATCTGTCTAAACGTGACATTCTGACCCTGTATCTTAATCGCGCCCCGTTTGGTGGCACGTTGCAGGGGATTGGTGCGGCAAGCTGGGCTTATCTTGGAAAATCGCCCGCGAATTTAAGCTATTCCGAGGCAGCAATGCTGGCAGTGTTACCGCAAGCACCCAGCCGTCTTCGTCCGGATCGCTGGCCGGAGCGTGCCGAGGCTGCGCGTAATAAAGTGCTCGAACGGATGGCGGTGCAAGGAGTGTGGTCCCGCGAGCAGGTAAAAGAGTCAAGCGAAGAACCCGTCTGGCTGGCGCCCCGACAAATGCCGCAACTGGCACCGCTGTTTTCACGGATGATGCTCAGTAAAAGTAAAAGCGACAAAATTGTTACTACGCTGGATGCCGGTTTTCAGCGGCGTCTGGAAGAACTGGCGCAAAATTGGAAAGGACGATTGCCACCGCGCAGTTCACTCGCGATGATCGTGATTGATCATACCGATATGCGTGTTCGCGGCTGGGTGGGATCGGTCGATCTCAACGATGATTCACGCTTTGGTCATGTTGATATGGTCAATGCGATCCGATCGCCAGGATCGGTGCTCAAACCCTTTGTTTATGGTCTGGCGCTGGATGAGGGATTGATCCATCCGGCATCGCTGTTGCAAGACGTCCCACGACGCACCGGTGATTACCGGCCTGGAAACTTTGACAGCGGTTTTCATGGCCCGATCAGCATGAGTGAGGCGCTGGTACGCTCGCTGAACTTACCTGCTGTGCAGGTGCTGGAAGCCTATGGCCCGAAACGGTTTGCGGCAAAATTACGCAATGTTGGGTTGCCGTTGTATCTGCCCAATGGTGCTGTGCCGAATCTTTCGCTCATTCTCGGCGGTGCTGGCGCAAAACTGGAGGATATGGCGGCAGCGTACACCGCTTTTGCCCGCCACGGTAAGGCAGGCAAATTGCGCTTACAGCCTGACGATCCGCTGCTTGAACGCCCCTTAATGTCGCCGGGTTCTGCGTGGATCATCCGCCGGATCATGGCTGATGAAGCGCAGCCCTTGCCGGACGGTGCCTTGCCGCGCGTCGTCCCCCTGGCGTGGAAAACGGGCACCAGCTACGGCTATCGTGATGCCTGGGCGATAGGTGTAAACGCTCGCTATGTGATTGGCATCTGGACTGGCAGACCGGACGGCACGCCCGTTGTCGGTCAGTTTGGGTTTGCCAGTGCCGTACCGTTGTTGAATCAGGTTAATAATATTTTGTTGTCGCGCAGTGCAAATCTGCCGGAAGATCCGCGCCCGAACTCAGTCACTCGTGGCGTTATCTGCTGGCCTGGCGGGCAGTCTTTACCAGAAGGTGACAGTAACTGTCGCCGTCGTCTGGCAACCTGGTTATTGGATGGAAGCCAGCCGCCAACCCTGTTACTGCCAGAGCAAGAAGGGATTAATGGCATCCGTTTTCCCATCTGGCTGGATGAAAATGGCAAACGCGTCGCCGCCGATTGCCCACAGGCGCGACAAGAAATGATGAATGTCTGGCCACTACCGCTGGAACCCTGGTTGCCTGCATCAGAACGCCGTGCCGCACGCTTGCCAGCCGCCTCGACAATTTGCCCACCGTACGGTCACGACGCTCAGCTCCCGCTGCAATTGACTGGCGTTCGTGATGGCACCATTATCAAGCGTTTACCTGGTGCGGCGGAAGCGACTTTGCCGGTGCAATCCAACGGTGGTGCCGGAGAACGCTGGTGGTTTCTGAATGGCGAACCGTTAGCTGAACGCGGGCGTAGTGTGACTCTGCATTTAACGGAAAAAGGTGATTATCAATTGCTGGTAATGGATGAAGTGGGGCAGGTAGCGACAGTGAAATTTGTTATGCAATAGTCTGTTTCCACCATGTTTGTTGCTTAAACTAGGTTTATTTTAAAAAAATGTTACCTTCATCAATAGTCAACGGCTCTGTTGCTCATTATAATCCGCGCCATCTCGTACGCTGGTACAGACAACAACAGAATAATTTACAGAGGTAAAAATGGCTATTGAACGTACTTTTTCCATCATCAAACCGAACGCGGTAGCAAAAAACGTCATTGGTAATATCTTTGCGCGCTTTGAAGCTGCAGGGTTCAAAATTGTCGGCACCAAAATGCTGCACCTGACCGTTGAGCAGGCTCGTGGCTTTTATGCTGAACACGATGGGAAACCGTTCTTTGATGGTCTGGTTGAGTTCATGACCTCTGGTCCGATCGTCGTTTCCGTGCTGGAAGGTGAAAATGCCGTTCAGCGTCACCGCGATCTGCTGGGCGCGACCAACCCGGCGAACGCTCTGGCGGGAACTCTGCGCGCAGACTACGCAGACAGCCTGACCGAAAACGGCACCCACGGTTCTGATTCCGTAGAATCTGCCGCTCGCGAAATTGCCTACTTCTTCGGCGAAGGCGAAGTGTGCCCGCGCACCCGTTAATAATTTCGTAAATGCCGCGTGCAAACGTGGCATCCGTGCGCCAGAATTTGTACAATGCAGCGCCCCCGGACGAGCAGCCGCTCACCGGGGCGTTTCTTTTTTCAACCCTCCAGGGGCCATAACGTGTAATAACGAGGCCGGAATAGCATATGTCTGAACAATTAGTCACACCTGAAAACGTCACCACGAAAGATGGAAAAATTAACCTGCTGGATCTCAACCGTCAGCAGATGCGGGAGTTTTTTAAAGATTTAGGTGAAAAACCCTTCCGCGCCGATCAGGTGATGAAGTGGATGTATCACTATTGCTGCGACAACTTTGATGAGATGACCGACATCAACAAAGTGTTGCGTGGCAAACTGAAAGAGGTGGCGGAAATCCGCGCACCGGAAGTGGTTGAAGAACAGCGTTCATCCGACGGCACCATCAAATGGGCGATTGCTGTTGGCGATCAGCGTGTCGAAACGGTGTATATCCCGGAAGACGACCGCGCCACGCTTTGTGTCTCCTCGCAGGTAGGTTGTGCGCTGGAGTGTAAATTCTGTTCCACTGCCCAGCAGGGTTTTAACCGTAATCTGCGGGTGTCGGAAATTATCGGTCAGGTGTGGCGTGCGGCGAAAATCGTCGGCGCAGCAAAAATCACCGGTCAGCGTCCGATCACTAACGTAGTGATGATGGGCATGGGCGAGCCGTTGCTCAACCTGAACAACGTCGTTCCGGCGATGGAAATCATGCTCGATGATTTCGGTTTTGGTCTGTCTAAACGTCGCGTGACGCTTTCCACTTCCGGTGTGGTTCCGGCGCTGGATAAACTGGGCGATATGATTGACGTTGCGCTGGCAATTTCCCTGCACGCGCCGAACGACGAAATTCGTGACGAAATTGTACCAATCAACAAAAAGTACAATATCGAAACGTTCCTTGCTGCAGTGCGCCGTTATCTGGAGAAATCCAATGCTAATCAGGGGCGCGTCACTATCGAGTACGTGATGCTTGACCACGTTAACGATGGCACTGAACACGCGCACCAACTGGCGGAGCTGCTGAAAGATACACCGTGTAAGATTAACCTGATCCCATGGAACCCGTTCCCGGGCGCGCCGTATGGTCGTAGTTCGAACAGCCGTATCGACCGCTTCTCAAAAGTGCTGATGAGCTACGGTTTCACCACCATTGTGCGTAAAACTCGTGGTGATGATATCGATGCCGCCTGTGGTCAGTTAGCGGGAGATGTCATCGACCGTACTAAACGTACTCTGCGTAAACGGATGCAGGGTGAAGCCATCGATATTAAAACGGTCTGATAGTTATTACGCCATGGTTACTTTATGTACCGTGGCGTAATGTTTTATGAATGTAGCATTAAGTTGCAATTGTCTGATCAATATTAACGGTGCGTTTTTGCTGACTTTAAGGCAGTATGTAACGATGCAACAGTAAGTTAGCTTTGATTCATGTGGGCTTTGTCACGAGCACACAGACAGTCTTATACTGTATGATAAAGGTTAACTTTACGGATGTTTCGCGGTGTGGGTGGGCGTGATGGTTCACCGGCATCCCAATTCTCTTTTAAACGTACCTGCAGCGAATGAATACTGAAGCCACGCACGACCAAAATGAAGCACTTACCACCGGCGCTCGCTTGCGTAATGCCCGTGAACAACTTGGACTTAGCCAGCAAGCCGTTGCCGAACGACTTTGTTTGAAGGTTTCCACGGTACGCGATATTGAAGAAGATAAGGCACCCGCCGATCTTGCTTCAACATTCTTGCGCGGGTATATCCGCTCTTATGCGCGTCTGGTCCATATTCCGGAAGAAGAACTGCTGCCGGGACTGGAAAAGCAGGCTCCACTGCGAGCCGCAAAAGTTGCGCCAATGCAGAGTTTTTCCCTCGGCAAACGCCGCAAAAAACGCGATGGCTGGTTGATGACTTTCACCTGGCTGGTGCTGTTTGTGGTGATTGGCCTGAGCGGCGCCTGGTGGTGGCAGGATCACAAAGCCCAGCAGGAAGAAATTAGCACCATGGCTGATCAATCCACTGCGGAGCTGAATAATAACCAGAGCCAGAGTGTACCGTTAGATACGTCTGCTACCGAAACCCAGACGACTACATCGCCTGCGGCTGTAGATACCACTGCCACGAACACGCAAACGCCAGCCGTGACGACGCCAGCCCCCGCTGTAGCGCCACAGCAAGACGCGGTTGTTCCTCCTTCACAGGCAAATGTTGATATCGCGGCTACTACTACACCAGCGGCGCCAGTTGCAACAACAACGCCAGATGGCGCTGCGCCGTTGCCAATTGATCAGGCTGGCGTGACCACTCCAGCGGCTGATCCTAATGCGCTGGTGATGAACTTTACTGCTGATTGCTGGCTGGAAGTCACCGATTCTACTGGCAAAAAACTGTTCAGTGGGATGCAGCGTAAAGGCGGTAATTTGAATTTAAGCGGTCAGGCACCGTATAAACTGAAAATTGGTGCACCAGCCGCAGTACAGATCCAGTATCAAGGGAAACCTGTCGATCTGAGTCGTTTTATCAGAACTAACCAGGTTGCGCGTCTGACCCTCAATGCCGAACAATCACCGGCGCAGTAACAGACGGGTAACGCGGGAGATTTTTCATGCATAACCAGGCTCCAATTCAACGTAGAAAATCAACACGTATTTACGTTGGGAATGTGCCGATTGGCGATGGTGCTCCCATCGCCGTACAGTCCATGACCAATACGCGTACGACAGACGTCGAAGCAACGGTCAATCAAATTAAGGCGCTGGAACGTGTCGGCGCTGATATCGTTCGCGTCTCTGTACCGACGATGGATGCGGCAGAAGCGTTCAAGCTCATCAAGCAGCAGGTTAACGTGCCGCTGGTGGCCGATATCCACTTCGACTATCGCATTGCACTGAAAGTAGCGGAATACGGCGTTGACTGTCTGCGCATTAACCCTGGCAATATTGGTAATGAAGAACGCATTCGCATGGTGGTTGACTGTGCGCGCGATAAAAACATTCCGATTCGTATTGGTGTTAACGCCGGATCGCTGGAAAAAGATCTGCAAGAAAAGTATGGCGAACCGACGCCGCAGGCGTTGCTGGAATCTGCCATGCGCCATGTTGATCATCTCGATCGTCTGAACTTTGATCAGTTCAAGGTCAGTGTGAAAGCATCTGACGTTTTCCTCGCGGTTGAGTCTTATCGTCTGCTGGCAAAACAGATCGATCAGCCGTTGCACCTGGGGATCACCGAAGCCGGTGGCGCACGCAGCGGGGCGGTGAAATCGGCCATTGGTTTAGGTCTGCTGTTGTCGGAAGGCATTGGCGACACGCTGCGCGTCTCGCTGGCGGCTGATCCGGTCGAAGAGATCAAAGTCGGTTTTGATATTTTGAAATCGCTGCGTATTCGTTCGCGCGGCATCAACTTCATCGCCTGCCCGACCTGCTCACGTCAGGAATTTGACGTTATCGGTACGGTTAACGCGCTGGAGCAACGTCTGGAAGATATCATCACCCCGATGGACGTTTCGATTATTGGCTGCGTGGTGAATGGCCCAGGCGAGGCGCTGGTTTCTACGCTTGGCGTTACGGGCGGCAACAAGAAAAGCGGCCTCTATGAAGATGGCGTGCGCAAAGACCGTCTGGACAATAACGACATGATCGATCAGCTGGAAGCACGCATTCGTGCGAAAGCCAGCCAACTGGACGAAGCGCGTCGAATTGACGTTCAGCAGGTTGAAAAATAATAACGTGATGGGAAGCGCCTCGCTTCCCGTGTATGATTGAACCCGCATGGCTCCCGAAATATTGAGGGAAGCGTTGAGGGTTCATTTTTATATTCAGAAAGAGAATAAACGTGGCAAAAAACATTCAAGCCATTCGCGGCATGAACGATTACCTGCCTGGCGAAACAGCCATCTGGCAGCGCATTGAAGGCACACTGAAAAACGTGCTCGGCAGCTACGGTTACAGTGAAATCCGCTTGCCGATTGTAGAGCAGACCCCGCTATTCAAACGTGCGATTGGTGAAGTCACCGACGTGGTTGAAAAAGAGATGTACACCTTTGAGGATCGCAATGGCGACAGCCTGACTCTGCGTCCTGAAGGGACGGCGGGCTGTGTACGCGCCGGCATCGAGCATGGTCTTCTGTACAATCAGGAACAGCGTCTGTGGTATATCGGGCCAATGTTCCGTCACGAGCGTCCGCAGAAAGGACGTTATCGTCAGTTCCATCAGTTGGGCTGCGAAGTTTTCGGTCTGCAAGGCCCGGATATCGATGCCGAACTGATTATGCTCACCGCCCGCTGGTGGCGTGCGCTGGGTATCTCTGAGCACGTTACTCTCGAACTGAACTCTATTGGTTCGCTGGAAGCTCGCGCCAATTACCGCGATGCGCTGGTTGCGTTCCTTGAACAGCATAAAGAAAAGCTGGACGAAGACTGTAAACGTCGTATGTACACCAACCCGTTGCGCGTGCTGGATTCTAAAAATCCGGAAGTGCAGGCGTTACTCAACGACGCTCCGGCGTTGGGCGATTATCTGGATGAAGAGTCTCGCGAGCATTTTGCCGGTCTGTGCAAACTGCTTGAGAGCGCAGGCATTGCCTATACCGTAAACCAGCGTCTGGTGCGTGGTCTGGATTACTACAACCGTACCGTTTTCGAGTGGGTGACTAACAGCCTCGGTTCTCAGGGCACAGTGTGCGCAGGCGGTCGTTATGACGGTCTGGTGGAACAACTGGGCGGTCGCGCCACACCGGCAGTCGGTTTTGCGATGGGCCTGGAACGTCTGGTGTTGTTAGTTCAGGCAGTTAACCCGGAATTTAAAGCCGATCCCGTTGTCGATATATACCTGGTGGCTTCGGGTACTGATACACAATCTGCGGCTATGGCATTAGCTGAGCGTCTGCGTGATGAATTACCTGGCGTGAAACTGATGACCAACCACGGCGGCGGCAACTTTAAGAAACAGTTTGCCCGCGCTGATAAATGGGGTGCCTGCGTTGCTGTGGTGCTGGGTGAGTCT
Source organism: Escherichia sp. 93.0816 (assembly GCF_013368855.2). Taxonomy (NCBI): domain Bacteria; kingdom Pseudomonadati; phylum Pseudomonadota; class Gammaproteobacteria; order Enterobacterales; family Enterobacteriaceae; genus Escherichia; species Escherichia sp. 93.0816. The sequence continues at coordinate 80,856 of NZ_JABWNC020000010.1, forward strand.
GAAGTGGCTAATGGCACGGCAGTAGTGAAGGATTTGCGCTCTGGTGAGCAAACGGCAGTTGCGCAGGATAGCGTAGCCGCGCATTTGCACACGTTACTGGGTTAAGGAAGGAGAAGGACAGCGTGGAAATTTACGAGAACGAAAACGACCAGGTTGAAGCGGTTAAACGCTTTTTTGCTGAAAATGGCAAAGCACTGGCTGTTGGGGTGATTTTAGGCGTTGGCGCACTGATTGGCTGGCGCTACTGGAACAGCCATCAGGTTGAGTCCGCACGCTCCGCTTCTCTTGCCTATCAAAATGCGGTTACCGCAGTTAGCGAAGGCAAACCGGACAGCATCCCAGCGGCAGAAAAATTTGCTGCTGAAAATAAAAATACTTACGGCGCGCTGGCTTCTTTGGAACTTGCGCAGCAATTTGTTGACAAAAATGAACTAGAGAAAGCCGCCGCTCAATTGCAACAAGGGTTGGCGGACACGAGCGATGAAAATCTCAAAGCCGTGATAAATCTGCGTCTTGCCCGAGTTCAGGTGCAGCTCAAGCAGACTGATGCTGCGCTGAAAACCCTTGATACCATAAAAGGTGAAGGGTGGGCTGCCATTGTTGCCGACTTGCGTGGTGAAGCATTACTGAGCAAAGGTGATAAGCAAGGTGCGCGTAGTGCATGGGAAGCAGGCGTGAAAAGCGATGTGACCCCGGCACTGAGTGAAATGATGCAGATGAAAATTAATAATTTGTCCATCTGAGAGGGACCCGATGCAATTGCGTAAATTACTGCTGCCAGGAGTGCTTTCCGTTACCCTTTTAAGCGGCTGTTCGCTGTTTAACAGTGAAGAAGATGTGGTCAAGATGTCCCCATTGCCGACCGTTGAAAACCAGTTTACGCCGACCACGGCGTGGAGCACTTCCGTTGGTAGCGGCATTGGTAACTTCTACTCTAATCTTCATCCGGCACTGGCGGATAACGTTGTCTATGCAGCCGATCGCGCTGGTTTGGTAAAGGCGATGAATGCGGATGACGGTAAAGAAATCTGGTCTGTCAGCCTGGCTGAGAAAGATGGCTGGTTATCTAAAGAGCCGGCATTACTTTCTGGCGGTGTGACCGTCGCAGGTGGCCATGTCTATATTGGCAGCGAAAAAGCGCAGGTTTACGCGCTGAACACCAGCGATGGTACTGTGGCATGGCAAACCAAAGTAGCGGGTGAAGCACTTTCTCGCCCGGTGGTCAGCGACGGTCTGGTGTTAATTCACACCAGCAACGGTCAGCTGCAGGCGCTGAACGAAGCTGACGGCGCTGTTAAATGGACTGTTAACCTTGATATGCCTTCGCTTTCTCTGCGTGGCGAGTCTGCGCCAGCAACTGCATTTGGTGCGGCAGTCGTCGGTGGCGATAATGGTCGCGTCAGTGCTGTGTTGATGCAGCAGGGACAGATGATTTGGCAGCAGCGTATCTCCCAGGCGACCGGTTCAACCGAAATTGACCGTCTGAGCGATGTTGATACTACGCCAGTGGTTGTGAACGGTGTTGTTTTCGCGCTGGCCTATAATGGTAACCTGACGGCGCTTGATTTGCGCAGTGGTCAGATTATGTGGAAACGCGAACTGGGTTCGGTGAATGATTTCATTGTCGACGGTAACCGTATCTATCTGGTTGATCAAAATGACCGGGTAATGGCGTTGACCATCGATGGTGGCGTGACGCTGTGGACACAAAGCGATCTGCTGCACCGCCTGCTGACTTCTCCGGTGCTGTATAATGGCAACCTGGTGGTGGGTGATAGCGAAGGTTATCTGCACTGGATTAATGTGGAAGATGGACGTTTCGTTGCCCAACAAAAAGTTGATAGCTCCGGTTTCCAGACTGACCCGGTTGCCGCTGATGGCAAACTGCTGATCCAGGCAAAAGACGGGACCGTGTACTCCATTACACGTTAATCGTCTCTGTCGTTCACTTTGAAAACGGCTCCTGGACAGGAGCCGTTTTCCTGTTTTTAACAACGACGCGAAAATAGCGTGCGTTGTCTGATGATTTATAAAAATGAGGCTTTAAACATGGTACCTGTGGTCGCGCTTGTCGGGCGCCCTAACGTAGGAAAATCCACGTTATTTAACCGTCTAACTCGCACCCGAGATGCGCTGGTTGCGGATTTCCCGGGTCTGACTCGTGACCGTAAGTACGGTCGTGCGGAAATTGAAGGCCGCGAGTTTATCTGTATTGATACCGGCGGGATTGATGGTACAGAAGACGGTGTAGAAACTCGCATGGCGGAACAGTCGCTGCTGGCGATTGAAGAGGCGGATGTGGTGCTGTTTATGGTGGATGCGCGCGCGGGTCTGATGCCTGCGGATGAAGCCATTGCTAAACATCTGCGTTCCCGCGAAAAGCCAACCTTCCTGGTGGCGAACAAAACCGATGGACTGGATCCGGATCAAGCAATCGTTGATTTTTATTCACTTGGTTTAGGTGAAATTTACCCAATTGCCGCTTCGCATGGTCGTGGCGTATTAAGTCTGCTGGAGCACGTGCTGCTGCCGTGGATGGAAGATATCGCGCCGCAAGAAGAAGTCGACGAAGACGCTGAATACTGGGCGCAATTTGAAGCGCAAGAGAACGGCGAGGAAGAAGAAGAGGAAGACGACTTCGATCCGCAAAGTCTGCCGATCAAACTGGCGATTGTTGGTCGTCCAAACGTCGGTAAGTCTACACTCACTAACCGTATCCTGGGTGAAGAGCGCGTCGTGGTTTACGACATGCCAGGCACGACGCGTGACAGTATCTACATTCCGATGGAACGTGATGGACGTGAGTATGTACTCATTGATACTGCGGGCGTGCGTAAACGCGGAAAAATTACCGATGCGGTAGAGAAGTTCTCGGTAATCAAAACATTGCAGGCGATTGAAGATGCCAATGTTGTGATGTTGGTGATTGACGCACGCGAAGGTATTTCCGATCAGGATCTCTCCCTGCTGGGCTTTATTCTCAATAGTGGGCGCTCACTTGTGATTGTGGTGAACAAGTGGGACGGCCTGAGCCAGGAAGTGAAAGAGCAGGTGAAAGAGACGCTGGACTTCCGTCTGGGCTTTATCGACTTCGCTCGTGTGCATTTTATCTCTGCATTGCACGGTAGCGGTGTTGGTAACCTGTTTGAATCAGTACGTGAAGCATATGACAGCTCTACCCGTCGCGTGGGGACATCTATGCTAACGCGTATCATGACCATGGCTGTTGAAGATCACCAGCCGCCGCTGGTTCGCGGGCGTCGTGTGAAGCTGAAATATGCCCACGCTGGTGGTTACAACCCGCCGATTGTGGTGATTCACGGCAACCAGGTGAAAGACCTGCCTGACTCGTACAAACGTTACCTGATGAATTACTTCCGCAAATCTCTGGACGTGATGGGTACGCCGATTCGTATTCAGTTCAAGGAAGGGGAAAACCCGTATGCGAACAAGCGTAACACTCTGACGCCGACCCAGATGCGTAAACGTAAGCGTCTGATGAAGCACATTAAGAAAAGTAAGTAATTACTTATTGGGTTTCTCTTGCCATCCAGGAAGGGAAACCCAACCAATCGCGAGGAAGAAATATGGAACTCAACTGCCCAGTCTGCCAAAGCCCTCTCGAACGCAATGGCGAGACGGCCCACTGCACAACTTGCGATAAAGATTTCACTGTTCAGGCGCTTTGCCCTGACTGTCATCAGCCGTTACAGGTATTAAAAGCCTGTGGCGCGGTGGATTATTTCTGCCAGAATGGACACGGTTTAATTTCTAAAAAACGCGTTGAATTTACCACTGCTTAATATCACGGGGATATATGTTTTTCTTTTATATATTCCCGGTGTAAATATTATGATTCAATTTCTATTAGTTTAACACGTAATTAGAGTGAACAAACTCCCATTAATATAATTTTAAGAATATATTTAGCATTTCTGGTGTGCAATCTCTGAACTATCTGGAATACAATGCCGAAGCTAATTTCAGATTATAAAATCGTTACAGGGAAAAGGCATGTTGCGATGGATACGCTACTTTATGCTAATTTTTATCTCTGGTGCTGCTTATGCGGCACCAGAGATAAATGTTGAGCAAAGCGAATCACCATTGCCTGATCTGGCAAGCGATGCTGCTCAACAAGAAGAACAAAATAACAAAGGTAAATCCTTTAAAGAGCGTGGTGCCAACTACGTTACCGAATCTGCCCAGCAAGGCTTTGAGAACCTGACCCCAGAAGCTCTGGAATCCCAGGCCAGAAGCTACCTGCAAGGGCAAATTACCTCATCTGCGCAGTCTTATATTGAAGGCGCGCTTTCTCCATACGGTAAAGTCCGCTCAAATCTTTCTATCGGTCAGGATGGCGACCTGGACGGTAGTTCAATCGACTATTTTGTTCCTTTATATGACAATCAAAAAAGTGTTTATTTCAGCCAGTTATCAGCCCAACGTAAAGAAGATCGCACGATAGGTAATATAGGTTTGGGGGTGAGACATAATTTTGATAAATGGCTTTTAGGTGGAAATATATTTTACGATTATGATTTTACCCGAGGACATCGCCGTTTAGGGTTAGGGACTGAAGCCTGGACGGATTATTTAAAACTTTCTGGTAACTATTACCATCCACTTTCTGACTGGAAAGACTCAAAAGATTTCGACTTCTATTTAGAACGACCTGCGCGTGGTTGGGATGTTCGTGCGGAAGCCTGGCTACCTTCTTATCCACAGTTGGGGGGCAAAGTTGTTTTCGAGCAATATTATGGTGACGAAGTTGCGCTGTTCGGCACTGATAATTTAGAGAAAGATCCGTATGCGGTGACGCTTGGAGTTAACTATCAACCAGTTCCGTTATTGTCAGTCGGGACGGAATATAAAGCAGGCACTGGAGATAACAGTGATCTTAGTATTAACGCTACTGTTAACTATCAGTTCGGTGTACCACTTAAAGATCAACTGAATAGCGATAATGTCAAAGCAGCCCACTCGCTGATGGGTAGCCGACATGACTTTGTTGAGCGTAATAATTTTATTGTTCTGGAATATAAAGAAAAAGACCCTCTCGACGTTACGCTCTGGCTAAAGGCTGATTCCACTAACGAACATCCGGAATGTGTTATCAAGGACACCCCAGAAGCTGCGGTGGGGCTGGAAAAATGTAAGTGGACCATTAATGCGCTGATCAACCATCACTATAAAATTGTCGCCGCCTCCTGGCAGGCGAAAAACAATGCCGCCCGCACGCTAGTGATGCCTGTGGTGAAAGCCAACACCATCACCGAGGGTAACAATAATCACTGGAATCTGGTGCTGCCTGCCTGGCAATACAGCTCTGATCAAGCCGAACAAGAAAAGCTCAACACCTGGCGAGTGCGTCTGGCGCTGGAAGATGAAAAGGGTCATCGGCAAAACTCCGGTGTGGTGGAAATTACCGTACAGCAGGACCGTAAAATTGAGCTGATCGTTAATAATATTTCTGACGTACCCGAAGAGAACAACCACAGCCATGAAGCCAGCGCCCAGGCTGATGGTGTCGATGGTGTGGTGATGGATCTCGATATAACCGACAGCTTTGGTGATGACACGGATCGTAACGGTGATCCGCTTCCAGACAATGGTCTGAGTCCACAACTTTATGATGCACAAGACAAAAAAGTCACGCTCGCCAATAAGCCCTGCTCAACCGATAACCCCTGTGTCTTTATCGCGAAGCAAGATAAAGAGAAAGGAACCGTCACACTCTCCAGTACGTTACCCGGCACTTTCCGTTGGAAAGCAAAAGCTGCTCCGTATGACGACAGCAACTATGTGGATGTGACATTCCTTGGTGCGGGGGGGAATGATGTTAATGCGTTTATCTACCGTGTATCTGCGACTAACCCCGTCAATCTTATCGACAATGAGAAAGAGCATTTACCTGTGGATAACGCCTACCGTTTTGTCTTATGGCGTGACGCCAATAAAGATGGTGTTTTCCAGCAGTCGGAAAAACTGACGGAAGAAGAGATGGCGCAATACGACTACCAGTGGGAATTTACCGGGCACAGCGTTAATGGCTACACCGGTGCGCAATCGAATACCAGTAATGAAGATATTGTCATCCCTGCCACCAACGAGGAGGCCGTGCAGAAGTTCGGTGCTCAAAAAGAAGATGGCGTGCAGGGATATGGATTACGTGTGGTTTACAGCAAGCACTAGATCGGCGTAATGGCCGATCGGCCAGCCGCTGGAAATTAATCAAGGAGAGAGTTGAATGAAACATTATCTAAAGCGACCGATGACCAAAGTCGCGCTGGCACTGGCTCTGGCAGGGTACTGCGCAGTACCTGCCGCCATGGCAGAAGGGCAGGGCAATCTAAGAGCTGGCCAGTGGCAATCAGAGACGCAATCAACCGGAACGATTCAGGGTACAGTGCCGTGGATAACCCGTAGCGCGACAGAAATCACCGACGCCGATAAATCTCATGTGTCCATAACCGTTGATCGCGGTGGTCGTACTGCATCTACGGATGGCGAAAAGCAATTTCATGTTGGCGATAAGTTAACGGCAAACTGGGCCATTGGCGATACCCAGGGCGATCTTGATGACAACAACACCGCGACAAAAGCGACGTTGCAATGGATGAGCTTTAGTGACCAGGCGGGAGGCGATCCGAAGGAGATCGGTACTGCTGGCAGTGACACTTACACCATTGCCGCAGCAGATGCTGACCGCTATATCGGTTTGAAAATTACCCCAACCACGACAACCGGCGACCCTAACGTCGCAGAACAACTGGTGCTGTTGGATCTCTCTACTAACGCAGGCGGTGGTTCTGACAGCGATGATATTCCTGAAGGGCCAGTATTTGATGACGCAGTTAAAGTTGTCATTCACGAGAAGGATGTCAATACCAACCTGCTGGGCAAAGATACCAAACTTAAAACTAATACCACCTATCAGGTCATGCTGTGGAAAGATAAAAACAGCAACGGTTCCTACGATACGGGTGAAGAGGTTACCAGCCAGTACAACTACCGCTGGCGCTTTACCGGCACCAGTCTGCAGTTGCGGACGGCGGGGGGGATTGTCAACCCGAGCTACAACAACAGCGACCTGGTTATCCCGGTTACCAATGCCGAAGCGAAGACTGCGTTCGACTACAGCGAAGGCGGCCTCACAATTGGCGCAGATGGTGTTCAGGGCTACGGTTTGTCCATCGACTACCAGAGAAAATAATCGTCACCGGCACCATTCCCCAGGGGAATGGTGCTTTTCCGCGCACTTTGCTTAACCTGCGTTAAGCAAAGTGGGTTGAGGTGAAAAAGTAACTTTAAACGGGCAGGTTTCAATTATGGGCGGGGCTTTGAAACTGATAAAAGCGATAACGGCGGTTTTACTGCTCTCCCTTTCTTTTCAGGTAGCGGCAGTGTTAAAAGGTGGCCAGTGGCAACAAACGGGTATCTCGACCGACGCAATCAATGGCACAGTGCCTGGGGCAGAGAGCGCCAGTATACCCGTTTATCAGGGCAGCACCCTGCTTGAACCGACAGAACCTCACGATGTTCAGGCTTTTGCAAAACCCAGTGAATTTAGCGTAGATGATACGGCTACGCAGATGATCTTACAGAACCCTCTGGATACTGAAGGGGACGTTTTCGCCACGCCACCACTGCTGCGTTGGGAAAATCAAAATCCACCTTCTGTTTCTCTGGTGTGGGCTGAGGCCGCCACGCCGGATACGCCGTTAGATCCACAGCCGCGCCCAGACAGGTCATTTTGTGCCCAGGATCTGGCTGGACATTCTCTGGTTGCCTGGCCGCGAATTGACCAACAACAAACGATACCTTTACTTTATCTCTTTACCTTAACGGGCGTACCTAATCAGGGGTCAGTGCCGTTGGTTGATAATAAAGTGATGCTGAACATCGCGGCTGCACAGGGTGATCTGGTTACCATTACCGCTAACGGATATGACGATACGCTGAAAGCGGCAAAAACGACCGTGGATGGTTCAATTACGCTAACGGTGACGACGAAAGACTGTCAGGGCAATCTGGCAGGAAATATTCCTTTTATTATCAAACGTCGGGATGCAGAAAACCGCCAGGGCGTGGTGAATAACATCGGTCCGGTAAAACTGGGGAGTACGGAACTTACCACCACGGCAACGGAATATCACGGCACGACGGATCAAAATGGTACGGCGACGGTAACGGTGGCGCAACCGAACGGGCAAGGCGTAAAAACGCCACTGGTCGTAAGCCTGCCTGGCATTAGCCAAACCAGCGAAACGGCGGTCATTTTTAGCGTTCTCACCAGCCCGGACGTACCACAGGCAAAAATGTGGGGCCATATGGCGGATACGCTCAAGGCTCGGGATTATACCTTCAGCCGTCCGAAACTGGCGGCTGAAGTCGATAATGAAGCAGGCAGTGTCGACGATCATAATGAAACCTGGTCAACCTTCACTTGGAGTGGCGCAGATAATCACTGCGATATTTTGCCTGGTATGCGCCAGTTTGGCGCGATGGCGACGGTGGTTCCTACATCAATTCAGGAAGTCGCTGGCTGGCCGATGCAGGGAGATTATTACTGGTCATCCCTCGCGGGCATGACCGGGCAGCATCATGCGGCAGATGTGTCTAACCGTAGCGAAGCGCAAAAACCGGACGATACAAAACTTATTGTTAGCTGTGTGGATAAAGAGGCACCGGACGTTGAACCAAAACTGGTTCTCACACCTGCAAGCTATGACTCCACGGTACAGGCGATGAAGGTTAAGGTGGGTGAAGATGCCTCTATGCGACTGACAATCACCGATAGCAAAAATAATGGTCAGCCGCTGGCTTACTACTATTTCTCGCTGCATCTGGATGATGGCATCAACCGAAAGAATCAATCCGACGACGCATGGGAAGCGCATCCGGTGCAAATAACGGGAGGAGCCAATTTTCACCAGGTTGATGCACATACTTATGAAGGAATAACAGATGTTAACGGTCAGGCCTCATTGAGGTTGAGTCAGCCCGATGGCGCTGGCGTTAAAACCCATATTACGGCGAGAATGCGTAGTGACTTCACTGCGTCTGATGCGAAAGATGTCATTTTCACAGTAGTAACCAGTCCGGACAGCGATAAGGCCAGAATGTGGGGGCATATGCTCGGGATTATCGAATCTGGTAGCGTCTTTAAACGCCCGCTGCTGGCGGATGAAACTGCTCATGAACTGGGTTCTATGCGGGAAAATAACGAAGACTGGGCACTGTTTGACCAAAATGGCTCTATGCAGGCGGAATGTAAAACGGGACATATTCCGCGCCAGAGTTCGCTGGAAAGTCTGTACAACGCTTATCCTGCTAATGTTATAGGCACAAAATACGGTTGGCCAACGGCAAAACAAGATTACTTAAGCGCGGTGGAGCAGGCGACGCACTCATCGGTCAGCTTCAAAACGGGGTTGGTGGATAGTTATTCTGGCTTTAAACAAAACTACCTTTCCTGTTCAGGTAATGAAATGGTCGCGCAGGTGGCGGTCACGACCGATCATGATGTGGCTATTGGAAGCCGGGCGCAGGCTAAAGTCGGTGAAAAAATTGTCATGACAGTGCGAACCTATAACGCATTAAATGACGCGGCGGTGCCGTTTACAAATTTCACCATCACTAAAGGCATGGGGTATAACCGCCCAGGGCAGGTTACCGGGTTTGATGATCCAACCAGCGGCGCGATAGAGATGAACGGTACTTTCTACGGTACTTCTCAGCCCACAACTGTCTATTCCGGTACAACCGATGCTCGAGGTATAGCAACGGTGGACATTGAGCAGCCGCAAGGCGTTGGGCTAGGGACTCCTCTGGATATCACGCCGACCAACTCTTATGTTCCCAATACCGTTAACTACAACGTGATTTTTACTACCCCCACCAGCCCGGATGTAGCCAGCGCGCAAATGTGGGGTCACATGGACGAATCCATTACTGTGGATTCTATAACTTTTAAGCGACCGAAATTATTCTCTGAAGTGAGCGCAGGAAACCGTTCACTAGTGGAAAATAACGAAACCTGGGTACGTGTGGCGCAGTCTGATATCGAAAATATCGCGGCTGGCGGTTGCGAGAAAAATAAAGTGCCACGCCAGTCACAGCTTACCGCTCTGTACAACGCCAACAGTAACAATACGATTCAAACCGTTCATGGCTGGCCCACCTTGCGTGAACAATACTGGAGCGGCACGCCGATGGATAAAGTTCCGCACCTTGCCTCCGTCTGGTTGAATAACGGGAACGTACAGAATGCTGCCGATGACTCGATTTATATGAGTTGTCTGAAAGATGCTAACCCTCCCGCAAGCATCATTACACTGGAAGTGGTGGATCAGGCGCAGTGGAATAGTTCGCTTAATGCGGCAAAGCTGAAAAAGGGCGAGACGTTACAGGTGAAGGTGACGGTCAAAGACGTTGCCGGTAACCCGATGGCAGATATGCCATTTACCCTGAAACGTGGCGATGGATATACCCGTTCTGGTGAACGTCATACGGCAGGTAGCGGTGATGGGATTGTTTCATCGGTGGTGGTTGATGCGGGTCTGCCTGATGAGATGGTGCTCAACGATACAGCGACAGCATATGTGGCACTAACCGGTAGCGACGGAAGTAAAATTCTCAATATTACGCGCCCGGATACCCACGGCACGAAAACGGCGCTCACCGCCGCGCTCTATTCCGATCCGACAAAAAAGGCTGCAATGGATACCATTTTCACCGTGGTTACCAGTCCGGATACCGATAAAGCGAATATGTGGGGCCACATGCCGGAAACGTTGAGTGCAGGTGGACTGACATTTAAACGGCCGATTCTGTTTACGGAACTAACCGGTAGCCCTGCCGCCAAACGTAAGTCTGGTGTAGAGGATAACGAAAGCTGGGCGCTGTTTACCGAAAATCAGGCGACGAAGGCCAGTAATGGCGGCTGTGGCGCGGATTATGTTCCGACTCAGGACGCGTTACTCACACTTGCCAGTGAATGGCGGGGACATGCGGTAGATGGCTGGCCTGTCTTGCTAAAAAAAGGTTACGACTCCAGCACACCGGAAAAAGACAGTATCGAGGATCGTAAATATAAAAGCGTACAATTGAGCGACGGAACCAGCTACAGTCTGGCATCCACGGAGTTGGGGTATCTGACCTGCCAGACAACGGCAAATCCGAAGGTGGGCACGATTGAATTAAGTTCGGCGCAGACGGCTAAATATGACGGTAATGATGCGGTTAAAGTCAGAACAGACTACAGCAATACCGGGGATCAAATCACCATGACGGTGACCACTCGCGACGCCCAGGGAAATCCTAAAGGCTATGTGCCGTTTACGTTGAACCATGGTTTTACCGTGCCCCGTATCTCTAATGCTACGAATAATCGGCTTATCACCACTCAGGGTCGGTTGATTTATGTACAGGACAGTTACAATAACTCCAACGGCTATTTTGACGACAACAATAAGTATTACAGCATGACCGGCGCTGACGGTACGGTAACGTTTATTCTGCGTCAGATCTACAAGGGGGACGGGACGCGCATCCCGCTAACGGCGCAAATTGATGATGGCAGCGGAAGAACATCGAATACCCTGAGCGCGATTTTTACCGTGATTACCAGCCCGGATACGCCAAAAGCTAACTTCTGGGGTCATATGCCGGAGACCTTAACGGCTAAAAACGGCAAAGTCTTCCATCGCCCACAGTTAAAAGATGAAGTCGGTTCTTCCAATGGGCTTATTGTTAACAATGAATATTGGCAGCGACTGACTATCAATAATGCGCTGAGTGGTATGCAGGGAGGTTGTAAAGATAAACTGCCGTCTATTGGCGATCTGCAATCGTTATATGAGGCATACCCTTCAGGAACGATTGAAACGGCACAGGGCTGGCCGCTTGACAAGTCAACAGCGCCAAAGCCGTACTTCTGGTCACGAAGCGTAGTCACCAGTCCAGGCACAGCGAGGATCAGTTATCAGTACATTAATCTCAAGTCGGGAACGACTGGGCAGGCAGCTTCAGATGCTACAGATCTCAACTTCCAGACCTGCCTGGAGAGTGCGGAGTCGGTAGGCAAAATTACCCTGACCACTGCGGCGGAAAACTGGGATAGTTCGTTGCCGGCCGGAAAAGCGCATAAAGGCTCACCGCTGCCGCTGACGATTACGGTGACCCGACCAGATGGCTCTCCTGCGGCATTTGAGTCGGTGGGGATTTTGCGTGCCGCCAGTTACAATCGTTCGGGCACTTCGCTCAGCGAAACGGTAACGACGGATGATTTGGTGGCTGATACGTTCAACCCAGCACAAACCATACAAAGCGCCAGCATGAATGGTCGAAGTAATACCAGTTATCTGGTTATTCAGACCGATGCTCAGGGTAAAGCGACGTTGAATCTTCACCAGGATAGCTCGACCGGTCTTAGAACACCGATAACCGCATCAGCACTTGGCAGTAGCCCTATGCTAACCGACTCGCTGGACGCAATTTTCACGGTTCTCACCAGCCCGGACGTTAGCGTAGCCAACATGTGGGGGCATATGGCGGAAACGGTGACGGCGGCAGATGGCACCGTTTTTGTGCGGCCTAAAATAAAGGCTGAGTTAACGAACACCTCAGGCGTTCACGTTAAGGATTTAAATAGTGAAAGTTGGCTTGTGCCTACAGTTCAGGAAAGGGAACGTAGCGGCACGGCGGCGTGTGAGGCCGCGCGCTGGCCGACCAACGAGCAACTTATATCGCTGTATAACCGTCATCCCAATGGAACATTGATGGCTGATACCGGCTGGCCGGTGGAGTCATCGGGGTATGCCTGGTGGGCAGTGGACTCAACGTGTGATACCAGTGGAGTCAACAGATGCGCGACTGTCGATTTGTATAATGGCCAGGCTGAGGCGGCGAACAGAAGCCGCGCATTGCAGGCCTGCTTGCTGAACCCTAACGTTTCGGTGTCTGTGGTAACACTTACCTCACCAGCGTTTGATTCTTCTACTCAGGCTGCGAAAGTGAAGAAAGGGGAATCTATGTCTGTGACTGTCACCGTGAGAGACAGCTCCGGGAACCCAGTGTCAAACGTGGCCTTTAGCCTGAAACGCGGTGATGCAGCGCCGCGCAACCCAGGTGCGACTTTATATGGCGATGTGGCGGCAATGGATGATCTGACCGTTCAGCCGCCAACTGGCGCGACGGTCATAATGACTGATAGTGGTAATTCACTCCAGGGAACCACCGGTTCCGACGGTACAGCGACATTTATGATTAAACAGGATAATACGCCTGGATATAAAACGCCGCTGACGGTGACGCTGACCGATAACACCAGCATCACCGCGACGATGGACACTATTTTCACTGTTATCACCAGCCCGAACGTCTCCTCGGCTCATTTCTGGGGACATATGGCGGATACGGTCATGGTGAATGGTAAATCACTGCATCGGCCCTTGTTGACGACGGAATTACCCACCGGGAAAAGCCCTGTTTCTTCGCCGATAATGAACTACGAAAATTGGGCTACTGCGCATGTGGCTGATGCACGACAATGGGATATTGAAGAGCAGTGCGGCAATTTAGCTAACGCGCCGACATATAACGATTTAGCAGTGCTTCATTCTGGTTTTAGTTCGCTGGGATGGCCTTCTTCGCCGAGTTTTCCATATTTATCAGCCGGGGAGTGTGGAATGGATGAAGGGACAGGGGGGCAGGATTGTAGTATTTCCGTGATGAATAAAGCAGGCCTTGCCACTTGCTTCCAGTAAGTTTTCGTCGCGGTAATAATACCGGGTGTGTGCTGGCTGCATCACATCCGGTCGGGGATTTAGGCTTTCTTACGCGGTTTGCGTGTCTTCGTCACGTCGCTCACTTCACTGACTACCACGCCATCACCTAACCGTGTGGTCAACGTATCGCCCGTTTTCACCTGCTTAACTTGCTTCAGCACTGTCCCATCGGCGGCGCTGGTGACGCTATAGCCACGCGCCAGCGTGGACAGCGGACTCACGGCTTCCAGATGTGTCACTGCATTACCAAAGCGTTCACGCGTGGCACTAAGCTGTGCTCGCAGAGTTTCCGCTAGGCGATATTCCAGTTGTTGAATGCGAGTTTGCGCGCGATGAATGCGTGGTTGAGGATTTTGCTGATTCAGACGTTGTTCAAGCCGTTGCTGTTGCTGACCTGCCCGCTTCAACTGGTTTTCCAGCGCAAAGCTCATCCGCTTTTGCAGTCGCTCCAGCATGGTTTGCTGCCGCGCCAGACGTAACTGCGGATGTTGCTGCTGTAAACGGTGATGAATCTGCGTAAAGCGCCGGGTACGGTTGGCGAGATAATAATCCATCGCCATCTCCAGCCGCTGGCGGGCAGATTGCACCTGGCGCAGTAACTCCTGTTGATTGCGGCTCACCACTTCGGCGGCGGCAGAGGGCGTTGGTGCGCGCAGATCGGCAACAAAGTCAGCAATCGTCACATCGGTTTCATGACCGACGGCGCTGACAATCGGAATTCGGCTGGCAAAAATCGCCCTCGCCACGCGCTCATCGTTAAAACTCCACAAATCTTCCAGCGAACCGCCGCCGCGACCGACGATCAAGACGTCGCACTCGTTACGCAGGTTCGCCAGTTCAATCGCGCGAACGATTTGCCCCGGCGCATCATCGCCCTGTACGGCGGTAGGGTAAATAATCACCGGCAGTGAAGGATCTCGACGTTTTAACACATGCAAAATATCGTGCAGCGCCGCGCCGGTTTTGGATGTAATCACACCGACACAGTGCGCGGGGGAGGGGAGCGGTTTTTTTAGTTGCTGATCGAACAAACCTTCAGCCTGCAACTTCGCTTTTAGCTGTTCGTATTTCTGTTGCAACAAGCCTTCACCGGCTGGCTGCATACTCTCGACGATAATCTGATAATCACCGCGCGGCTCATACAGCGTAATGTTGGCGCGAACCAGAACCTGTTGCCCGTGCTGTGGGCGAAAGGTAACCCGGCGGTTGCTGTTGCGGAACATCGCGCAGCGAACCTGGGCGGTATCGTCTTTGAGCGTAAAGTACCAGTGACCGGAGGCCGGTTGTGTGAAGTTCGAGATTTCACCGCTGATCCACACTTGTCCCATCTCCTGCTCAAGCAGCAGACGAACCGTTTGATTCAGGCGGCTAACGGTAAAAATTGCAGGGGATTGAGACGGTAACATGTGAGCGAGATCAAATTCTAAATCAGCAGGTTATTCAATCGATAGTAACCCGCCTTCTGGGGATAGCAAGCATTTTTTGCAAAAAGGGGTAGATGCAATCGGTTACGCTCTGTATAATGCCACGGCAATATTTATTAACCACTCTGGTCGAGATATTGCCCATGCTACGTATCGCTAAAGAAGCTCTCACATTTGACGACGTTCTCCTCGTTCCTGCTCACTCTACCGTTCTGCCGAATACTGCTGACCTCAGCACCCAGCTGACGAAAACTATTCGTCTGAATATCCCTATGCTCTCCGCAGCAATGGATACCGTAACGGAAGCGCGCCTGGCTATTGCTCTGGCTCAGGAAGGCGGTATCGGCTTTATCCACAAAAACATGTCTATTGAACGCCAGGCTGAAGAAGTTCGCCGTGTGAAAAAACACGAATCTGGCGTGGTGACTGACCCACAGACGGTTCTGCCAACCACGACGCTGCGCGAAGTGAAAGAACTGACTGAACGTAATGGCTTTGCGGGCTACCCGGTCGTTACCGAAGAAAACGAACTGGTCGGCATCATCACCGGTCGTGACGTGCGTTTTGTGACCGACCTGAACCAGCCAGTTAGCGTTTACATGACGCCGAAAGAGCGTCTGGTGACTGTGCGTGAAGGCGAAGCCCGCGAAGTTGTGCTGGCAAAAATGCACGAAAAACGCGTTGAGAAGGCGCTGGTGGTTGATGACGAATTCCACCTGATCGGCATGATCACCGTGAAAGATTTCCAGAAAGCGGAACGTAAACCGAACGCGTGTAAAGACGAACAAGGCCGTCTGCGTGTTGGTGCAGCGGTTGGCGCGGGTGCTGGAAACGAAGAGCGTGTTGATGCACTGGTTGCCGCAGGCGTTGACGTTCTGCTGATCGACTCCTCTCACGGGCACTCTGAAGGCGTTCTGCAGCGTATCCGTGAAACTCGCGCTAAATATCCGGATCTGCAAATCATCGGTGGTAACGTAGCAACGGCTGCTGGTGCCCGCGCACTGGCAGAAGCAGGTTGCAGCGCAGTTAAAGTCGGTATCGGCCCTGGCTCTATTTGTACGACTCGTATCGTTACTGGTGTAGGTGTTCCGCAGATCACTGCCGTTGCTGACGCAGTAGAAGCCCTGGAAGGCACCGGTATTCCGGTTATCGCTGACGGTGGTATTCGTTTCTCCGGCGATATTGCGAAAGCTATCGCTGCTGGTGCAAGCGCGGTGATGGTAGGTTCCATGCTGGCAGGTACTGAAGAATCTCCGGGTGAAATCGAACTCTACCAGGGGCGTTCTTACAAATCTTACCGTGGGATGGGCTCTCTGGGCGCAATGTCCAAAGGTTCTTCTGACCGTTACTTCCAGAGCGACAACGCCGCTGACAAACTGGTGCCGGAAGGTATCGAAGGTCGCGTAGCGTACAAAGGCCGCCTGAAAGAGATCATTCACCAGCAGATGGGCGGCCTGCGCTCCTGTATGGGGCTGACCGGCTGTGGTACTATCGACGAACTGCGTACTAAAGCGGAGTTTGTACGTATCAGCGGTGCGGGCATCCAGGAAAGCCACGTTCACGACGTGACCATTACTAAAGAGTCCCCGAACTACCGTCTGGGCTCCTGATTCTCTTCGCCCGACTTCATGTCGGGCGATTTATATTATCTGTTTCACTTGCCTCGGAATAAGCGTCAATGACGGAAAACATTCATAAGCATCGCATCCTCATTCTGGACTTCGGTTCTCAGTACACTCAACTGGTTGCGCGCCGCGTGCGTGAACTGGGTGTTTACTGCGAACTGTGGGCGTGGGATGTGACAGAAGCACAAATTCGTGACTTCAATCCAAGCGGCATTATTCTTTCCGGCGGCCCGGAAAGTACTACCGAAGAAAATAGCCCGCGTGCGCCGCAGTATGTCTTTGAAGCAGGCGTACCGGTATTCGGCGTTTGCTATGGTATGCAGACCATGGCGATGCAGTTGGGTGGTCACGTTGAAGCCTCTAACGAACGTGAATTTGGTTATGCGCAGGTTGAAGTACAAACTGATAGCGCGCTGATTCATGGTATCGAAGATGCATTAAGCGCAGATGGCAAACCGCTGCTTGACGTGTGGATGAGCCACGGTGATAAGGTAACTGCAATTCCTCAAGATTTCGTTACCGTAGCCAGCACCGAAAGCTGCCCGTTTGCCATTATGGCTAACGAAGAAAAACGCTTCTACGGTGTGCAGTTCCACCCGGAAGTGACTCACACCCGTCAGGGTATGCGTATGCTGGAGCGTTTTGTGCGTGATATCTGCCAGTGTGAAGCCCTGTGGACTCCGGCAAAAATTATCGACGACGCGGTAGCCCGCATCCGCGAGCAGGTGGGCGACGATAAAGTGATCCTTGGCCTCTCTGGTGGCGTGGACTCTTCCGTAACCGCAATGCTTCTGCACCGTGCAATTGGTAAAAACCTGACCTGCGTATTTGTCGACAACGGCCTGCTGCGTCTCAACGAAGCAGAGCAGGTTCTGGATATGTTTGGCGATCGCTTCGGCCTGAACATTGTTCACGTTCCGGCAGAAGACCGCTTCCTGTCAGCACTGGCTGGCGAAAACGATCCAGAAGCAAAACGTAAAATCATCGGTCGCGTCTTCGTTGAAGTATTCGATGAAGAAGCACTGAAACTGGAAGACGTGAAGTGGCTGGCGCAGGGAACTATCTATCCTGACGTTATTGAATCTGCCGCGTCTGCGACCGGTAAAGCGCACGTTATCAAGTCTCACCACAACGTGGGTGGCCTGCCGAAAGAGATGAAGATGGGCCTGGTTGAACCGCTGAAAGAGCTGTTCAAAGACGAAGTGCGTAAGATTGGTCTGGAGCTGGGTCTGCCGTATGACATGCTGTATCGCCATCCGTTCCCGGGACCAGGCCTTGGTGTGCGCGTGCTGGGCGAAGTGAAGAAAGAGTACTGCGACCTGCTGCGCCGTGCGGATGCCATCTTCATTGAAGAGCTGCGTAAAGCAGATCTGTACGACAAAGTCAGCCAGGCGTTCACCGTCTTCCTGCCAGTACGTTCCGTTGGCGTAATGGGCGATGGTCGTAAGTATGATTGGGTTGTTTCTCTGCGTGCTGTCGAAACCATCGACTTTATGACCGCACACTGGGCGCACCTGCCGTACGATTTCCTCGGCCGCGTTTCCAATCGAATTATCAATGAAGTGAACGGCATTTCCCGCGTGGTGTATGACATCAGCGGCAAGCCGCCAGCGACTATTGAGTGGGAATGATTTCCCTATAATTGATTAATGATCATGGCACAAGGATAAGTGCCATTATTAAATATTCTTCACATCTGAATTAAGATACTACTCTGTCTTAATACATCCATTTTTCCACCAACGCATCACCTAATTTCTCGCGTAACATTTCTTCATTATCTTCCTCACCATGCACTGTGAGCAGACATTTAAACATGATCAGGTCGAGATACTGACCAACATCACTGAACATTTGTGTCAGCATCGGTGGACAGTCGTGATCAAAATACCAGACTTCGCCTGTTACCCGGTGAAAACACCACAAATTTCCATTCCCCAAATAGTCGCCAAAAGCGATAAGTTGGTCGACAAGATTCCTCAGTTCATCACTATCAGGAAGATCTTCCAGAAGATCTGTAATCCCTGGGTACGCGTCGATTAATGGTTCAATTGCCACATAAGAGGTTGGTTGTACACTGCAAAGCGTTTCCGCTAGTTCAAGAGTGCCAATGTGTTCATGATACGTGCGAAGTAATGGAGGGATTGCACAACCCAAGCGTTGTTCGAGTGAATCAATTTCACTGGCGGGAACAGGGGAAATGGGCGAGAGTCGGTTCCACTCTGCACTCCAGGCAAGGGCACAGGCGCGCCACCAGCCTATGCGTGCTTTAAGATCAGTAAATTCGGGCCAAACCAGAGGAGGTATATCATTGTCAAATTGTGGAGTTGTAGCATTTGTATCCATGTCATACCCTGCTCTAAATGAAGGAGAGTTAGAAACGTATATTGCAATAAAAAAGCCCATAATCCTTACAAATCATAGGCTTGAAGTTACTGACATCAATTAATTAAACCAACTGTCCGATTTATTCTCTTCTGCTTTACCCACGCTCTTCATCAAATCGCGGCCGCCTTCAGTCATATTCCTGTTAGCGTCAGCTTCAGATTGCACAACATCGGTTTGCGCGGCTTTGTGCTTCAGTTCCTGATCGATAAATTCGTTCTCACGCTTAACGCGGGCTTCTTCTTTTGCCAGCGCCAGTTTTTGCTTCTGAATCTCTAAGCTGCGCAGCTCATCTTCATAACTTTGATCGCGCTTTTTATCCGCAGTGGCCTCGGCGTCCCGTTTATCCTGGCGAGCTTTTTTATCCGCTGCTGCTGCTGCCGCTCTTTTATTTGCTGCAGCCTGCGCATTTGCACGCCGTTGCTTCTCTTGCTGGATTTCCCTGTTGCGCTCCGCTACCCATTCGTCATGCTGCCTTTGCTCTTCATTTTTACCTTGTTGTTCCGCTTCTGCGACAGCAGAGAGTTGATCCTGTAATGAAGAGGCGAAAGTTGAACTACTTAAGGCGGCTAAGATGGCGCAAAGTAAAACCTTCTTCATGAATCCTCCTGATTATTAGCTTTTTTCAGGACATTTTGTATTTGGCTGAATACGCGTTTCGTTATACGTAGTGGTAATAACAACGGCTAAACCCGTCGTGAACTGGCATTCTTTACCCACCTGGGTGGAGGTATACACTTTGGTGCCTTCTTTGTATGTTAAAGAAACACCTTCCACTAATGTTTTGTCATTCACCATAGAACCAGCCGCCGCACCTACGGCTCCGCCGCCAACTGCCCCTGCCGTCGTTCCGGAGTTACTGCCGGAGCCGACGTTATGGCCGATAACGCCGCCAGCGACGGCCCCAATAAGTGCGCCGAAGGCTTGTGCGTTCCGTTTATTTTGTGAGTTGTCTACGGCAACTTTGGCGGGAAGAATGGAAATAATATTAACGGTTTTGGTTTCTTGTTTTGTATTCAGTTGATCGGTTTGATAAACATCGGCGGCATGATCGTCAGCATTTGACTGGCATCCTGCCAGGGTGAATGACGCTAAAATTGCCACAGGCAGAAGACATTTTTTAAATTTCATCACTATTCCTTGTTATACACATTACGAAAAATAAGATATTTAAGATCATCAAAAGAGGAAAGTAAATGTATTGTGTACAAACTAATAGATTAAATTTATTAAAATTCACGCGAGAAATAAATTATTAAAGAAATATAATTTAAATAAATGTATTAATTAGAGCTTATTACTTCTTAGGCAGGAACTACGACAGTCAGGGCAATGGGGGAAATTTAAGGTGAAAGAATTCCTGCCGCTTTGTTAACTACAAAGAGCAAAAACATCGGGCAGCAATGCGCCGTCTTGTTAAGTTAAAATGGAGAAGGTAACCGCTAACGTTGTACCGGGGATTCGATAGAGAGTGTGGATTGCTGCGCTTCTTTTTTGCTCTGATGATGCTGCCAGGCACCAACGGACGAATAGATAAAGCGACCAAAGAAGAAGATAAAGCTGATGAGCAGTACGATACGGGTCATGCGACTGTTAAATCGGTGTCGTTTTCGCATACTGGTTGCCTGACTCACAAAAGGTTCCTTGAAGTATGTCCCACTCTGTGGACGGTACTTACATTAAGGCACACCTGGACAAAATGGTCAATTCTTCATTATGTAAAAAAGCGTCAGTGGATACATATTCCAATGTTATGGAAGTTAATTTAATTATTTACATTAATGATGTAATAATGATGGCTTAACATGATAAACGTAATAATTCATTAATCAGGGTTGTTTTGTTTGATATATATCAATTGGAACTTTCATATGACACTTAGAATCGATACTCTCTATAGTGATGAATAATCATCCGTCAAATTCAGGTGGGATGCCTGTCTGAATACACCCCTTTCAGGATGTGGGGAATTCTGTTGAGCATCTATGAAACTGAATGCAACTTATATAAAAATACGTGATAAATGGTGGGGGCTTCCGCTGATCCTGCCTTCTTTAATCTTGCCCGTTTTCGCACAAATAAATACTTTTGCGCATATTTCCTCCGGTGAAGTCTTTCTCTTTTATCTGCCCCTGGCACTGATGATCAGCATGATGATGTTTTTTAGCTGGGCTGCATTACCGGGCATAGCATTAGGCATTTTTGTTCGTAAGTATGCGGAGCTTGGCCTGTATGAAACGCTTTCGTTAACGGCTAATTTTATTATCATTATTATTATTTGTTGGGGCGGTTACAGGGTCTTTTCTCCCCGGCGTAACAACGTTTCACATGGTGATACCCGCTTAATTTCCCAGCGAATTTTCTGGCAGATTGTTTTTCCGGCAACGTTGTTCCTGGTACTTTTCCAGTTTGCTGCGTTTGTAGGGTTACTGGCAAGCAGAGACAATCTGGTAGGGGTTATGCCCTTTAACCTCGGGACATTAATCAATTACCAGGCCTTGCTGGTAGGTAATCTTATCGGCGTCCCACTGTGCTACTTCATCATTCGGGTGGTGCGGAATCCGTTTTATTTACGTAGCTATTATTCGCAATTAAAACAGCAAGTTGACAAAAAGGTTACCAAAAAAGAATTTGCGATCTGGTTGCTTGCATTGGGGGCGTTGTTGTTGTTGCTATGTATGCCGTTAAATGAAAAAAGCACAATTTTTAGCACCAACTATACGTTATCGTTATTGCTACCGCTGATGATGTGGGGAGCAATGCGCTATGGCTATAAGTTTATATCGCTGCTCTGGGCGGTAGTGCTGATGATCAGTATTCACAGCTATCAGAACTACATTCCCCTTTATCCTGGATATACCACGCAACTGACCATAACTTCCTCCAGTTATCTGGTATTTTCTTTTATTGTCAATTATATGGCTGTTCTGGCAACCCGCCAGCGAGCGGTGGTCAGACGCATTCAGCGGCTTGCATATGTGGATCCGGTTGTTCATTTGCCAAATATTCGCGCCCTGAACCGTGCGTTGCGTGATGCTCCATGGTCCGCGCTATGTTATTTACGCATCCCTGGCATGGAAATGCTGGTAAAGAACTATGGCATCATGCTACGCATTCAATATAAACAAAAAGTTTCACACTGGCTGACGCCGTTGCTGGAACCGGGCGAAGCTGTTTATCAGCTTTCCGGTAACGACCTTGCGTTGCGACTGAATACAGAATCATACCAGGAGCGCATTACCACGCTGGATAATCATCTGAAGCAGTTTCGTTTCTTTTGGGATGGAATGCCGTTACAGCCTCAGATTGGCGTCAGTTATTGCTATGTCCGCTCACCGGTTAATCATATATACCTGCTGCTGGGAGAGCTAAATACGGTTGCTGAACTTTCTATCGTGACCAATACCCCGGAAAATATGCAGCGTCGCGGGGCAATGTATTTACAACGTGAATTGAAAGACAAGGTGGCGATGATGAATCGGCTACAACAGGCGCTCGAGCATAACGATTTTTGCCTGATGGCCCAGCCGATTACAGGGGTGCGCGGTGATGTTTATCATGAAATTCTGCTGCGCATGAAAGGAGAGAATGGCGAACTCATCAATCCTGACAATTTCTTACCGGTCGCGCATGAATTTGGCTTATCGTCCAGCATCGACATGTGGGTTATCGAGCATACACTGCAATTTATGGCGGAAAATAGAGAAAAAATGCCTGCTCGCCGATTTGCTATTAACCTGTCGCCAACTTCCGTTTGTCAGGCGAGTTTTCCTTTAGATGTCAGTAAATTTTTGAATAAATATCAAATAGAAGCGTGGCAGCTTATCTTTGAGGTAACCGAGAGTAATACCCTGACCAATGTTAAGCAGGCACAGAATACGCTGCAGCATCTTCAGGAGTTAGGATGCCAAATTGCAATTGATGATTTCGGCACTGGCTACGCCAGTTATGCGCGGCTAAAAAATGTGAATGCCAATTTATTAAAAATTGATGGCAGCTTCATACGCAATATTGTCTCGAATAGTCTGGATTACCAGATAGTGGCATCAATTTGTCATCTGGCGCGAATGAAGAAAATGCAAGTGGTTGCGGAATATGTTGAAAATGAAGAGATTCGTCAGGCGGTTCACTCTTTGGGTATTGATTACCTGCAAGGCTTTTTGATTGGTGAACCGCAGCCCTTAGTGGCGATGTTGGGTGAAAGAGAACCTGTCCGGGAAAGCGCGTAATTTATTTGGGCCAACATAACATGTTGGCCCGTTTTCATTTCATATTAAGCCGCAATTTCAGGCGTGCTTTCTTCTTCAATTTTTAACCGCCAGCCAGCCACGCCTTCCCAGTATTCTTGTTCCTTTTCCAGATCAAGCAATACCAATGCGTTCTGGCTAAACCAGTCATGCGGAAAACGCAAGGTCCAGTGGCTGTCATCGGTAATCAGCGTTAATGTTGGCGGCGTGGTAGTCGCCTGACGTTGATTGTTGAGCAATACGCCAAGGCGCAATAGCTGAATCAGTGGCAGGAACTGTTTCTTCTTAAACAAGGTAAAGCGCGGCAGATCGTCGAGCTTAATCGCTTTACGGTGATAGCGTACCAGTGTCGCCATCATCAGCTGCTGCTCCTGATTAAATCCCGGTAAGTCGCTGTTTTGTAAAATATATGCAGAATGTCGATGCAGACCACTATGGTTGATATTCAACCCGACCTCATGCAGCATAGCGGCCCATCGCAGCAATGCTTCGAGCTGTGGATGCGCCAGTTTCGGTTGCTGTTCCCGCCACTGTTCGTACATCTGCATGGTGGTATCCAGCACCCGTCGGGCCTGTTCACTGTCGATGTGATACTGGTTAGCCAGACTACTGGCGGTGCGGCTACGCACATCCTGATGGCGGAAACGTCCTTCCATTTCATACAGCACGCCTTCGCGTAACGCCCCGTCAGAAAGGCGCAGTTCACGGATGGCTAAGGCATCAAACACACCGCATAAAATCGCCAGTCCAGGAACGAAGACAGTTTTCCTTTCTTCGGAAAGACCCGGTAAACTCAGCGATGCGAAATTACGGTGCCGTAAAACTTCTTTTACCAGTTTTTCCAGACGTTCCGGGGTAATTATCCCGTCTTTCTCGCCCATTTCCATCAACACTTCATGAGCAGCTTTAATGGTGCCGGAAGCGCCCATTGCCACATTCCAGCCCTGGATACGGAATTGCCAGGTTAAGGTTTCCAGTTTTTGCGCTGCCGCCATGCGTGCGCGCTGAAAATTCTCTTTATTGATGACGCCGCCCTGGAAATAAAGCTGGGCAAAGCTGACGCAACCCATCCGGCGACTTTCCACGAGAATCGGTTCGAAATTTTCACCAATCACCAGTTCTGTTGAGCCGCCACCAATATCAATAACCAGTTTGCGGCCCTTTTCCGGCTGGGTATGCTCCACGCCCATAAAAATCAGACGCGCTTCTTCGTTGCCGGAAATAATTTCAATCGGGTAGGGAATAACCTTTTCTGCTCGCTTCAGAAAGTCAGTGGCATTCAGCGCCTGACGTAGCGTATGGGTTCCGACAATACAGACGCTGGAAGGAGAAAACCCCTGCAGGCGTTCGGCAAACAGCGACAGGCAGTTTAAGCCACGCGTCATCGCTTCTTCACTCAACATATTATCTGGCCCCAGACCGTCTGCCAGATGCACCCGTTGTTTCAGGCGGCCAATAATCTGCATTGCGCCATCCACCACACGGGCAATGACCATGTGGAAACTGTTTGAACCAAGATCGACCGCAGCAAACTCCTGCGGACGAGGGGATTTGTCGTGTATTGGCATAGGGTTATTCAGATTGTTCGAGTGATTTGATGTAGTCGTAGATCGCCAATTGCGCCCGTACTTTGCGGCGGTTACCACGGGGGACGTAGCGATTACTGAGTTCTTTATCGATATAACGCGCTTTGACTGTATCGCTGAACAGAATTTCGATGATGTCCAGCACCCGCTGCTTCAGTCGGGGATCGAGCAGCGGTGTAGCCACTTCAATACGATAATCAATATTGCGTGTCATCCAGTCGGCGGAAGAAAGGTAAACTTTTTTATCGCCGCCGTTTTCAAAAATATAAACCCGATCATGTTCAAGGTAACGATCGACAATACTAATAGCACGAATATTGTCGCTTATGCCTTCCAGATTGGGGATCAACGAACACATACCGCGAACCAGGAGATTCACCGGCACGCCGGAACTGGAGGCCGCATACAGACGATCGACCAGACCTTTATCGACCAGGTTATTCAGTTTCAGGGTAATACCGCAAGGCAGCCCTTGTTGAGCGTTGGCTATCTCACGGTCAACCATTTCATACAGCAAACGACGGGAGTTTTGCGGCGACACCATTAAATAATCGAAAGTTACCGGACGGTATGGATTTTCAATAAAGTTGAACACCCGGCGTACTTCGTTGGTGATGCGCGCATCGGCGGTCAGCAGCGAGTAGTCGGTATAAAGACGCGCGGTTTTTTCATTAAAGTTCCCGGTTCCGATATGCGCGTAACGCACAACCTCACCGTTTTCTTTACGCGAAATCAGGAACAATTTGGCGTGAATTTTCAGCCCCGGCGCAGAGAAAATCACGTGTACGCCCGCTTCAGTCAGCCGTTTTGCCCAGTGAATGTTGGCTTCTTCGTCGAAACGCGCCTGTAACTCAACCACCACGGTGACTTTCTTACCGTTGTGAGCGGCGTGGATCATCGAGTCGATGATGCGCGAATCTTTCGCTACGCGGTAAATATTAATTTTAATCGCCAGTACGCTTGGGTCGAACGAGGCCTGGCGTAGCAGTTCCAGCACATGTTCAAAAGTGTGATAAGGATAATAGAGCAGCACATCGTGTTCGCGAATGGCATCAAAACCGTTACGGAACTGGGCTTTATCAAACCAAATGTGGCGTAAACGCGGCAGTGGTTTATTCACCAGATTGGCTTTGCCGACATTGGGGAAATTAATAAAGTCTTTAAAATTATGATAACGGCCACCGGGTACGATGGAGTCGTAGCGGGAAATAGTCAGTTTTTCGCGCAACACCTCAACCAGCGCACTGGGCATATCGCGCTGATAAACAAAACGCACCGGCTCTGCGGTTAAACGCTGCTTCAGACTGGAAGACATCAGCTCCATCAGGCTGGCTTCCATCTCGTGCACTAAATCGTATTCGGCATCGCGGGTCATCTTCATTGAATAGGCATTCAGCGCGTCATAATCAAAGAAGCCTTTGAAAATATCATCAAGGCAGTAACGCAGAATGTTATCCAGAAGAATCATGGGTTTGCGTCGGCGCGGTGCTTCCGGCGGCAAATTAACAAAGCGCGGCACTTTATCTGAGGGGATCTCCAGCAGCGCATAACGAATGGTATCGCCACGGATAATTTCTACCGCCAGATAGGTGTAATCATCTTTCAGAAATTGCACTAAGTCAGTGTCAGGGTTGATTAAAATCGGCGTAATGTGCTGACGCAGATACTGCTTAAAATAATGACGCAGCCAGTTTTGTTGATTGACGGAGAGCTGGCGTTCATTAATCAGGAAAATCTGGTTGCGCGCCATCTCCAGCAACAGTTCGTTGTAGAGGCCGTCGAATTCCTGATCGGCTTTCAGCACGCGGGACTGAATTTTACCCAGCAAATGACGGGAATGAGAATTGGAACCTTGTTCTTCGCTAATAATGATGCGTCGCTTCAGTTCAGCGAAGCGGACTTTATAGAACTCATCAAGGTTATTGGAATAGATCCCCAGGAAACGCATCCTTTCAATCAGCGGGTTAGATTTGTCCGCCGCTTCCTGAAGCACGCGTTCATTGAACGATAACCAACTGAGCTCTTTTTCGATGTATAGCTTTTCCTGACCCATTACCACTTTTACTCCGTTTTATTCACGGGACACTGCCTGGATATTATGGCGAGCAATATTGGCAGATGTCCAACTATGCCAGAAAAGGGAGAAAAAAACTGCTGGAGCCTGCGATTTACAGGTGAATTGAAAAACGCCAACGGCAGGGCTGGCGCTTTAACTACGAGGGAATTACTCGTCGGCAGCGTAGCCCTGCGGCGGCAGACGCTGACCATCCAGCCACGCGGCGTTTTCGTGCATCTTCAGACGACCATCGGCAAACCAGCTAATCACCAGCGGATAAATGGCGTGCTCCTGGGTTTGTACGCGGGCGGTGATGTCATCTTCCGTATCACCGGCAAATACCGGGACTTTCGCCTGTAAAATAACCGGACCACCGTCCAGTTCATCGGTGACGAAATGCACCGATGTACCGTGTTCCTCATCGCCATTTTCCAGCGCCTGCCGATGGGTGTGCAAACCGGGATATTTTGGCAGCAGGGAAGGGTGAATGTTCAGCAAACGCCCGGCATAATGGGAGACAAACGCCGGGCTGAGAATGCGCATAAAACCGGCCAGTACAACCACGTCGGGAGCGTACATATCGATCTCGTGAATCAACTCCCGGTCATAGGCTTCACGACTGTCAAACGCGCTGGCGATGAGCGTATGCGTTGCAATACCGGCTTTGCGGGCGCGTTCAAGGCCGAACGCGTCGGCCTTATTGCTGAAAACTGCCCGTAGGGTGCCTTTAATTTTGTTGGTTTTGCAGGCGTCAATAATTGCCTGCAAATTACTTCCGTTGCCGGAAATAAGCACCACAATATTCATTATTCGATAACCACGCGTTGTTCGGAATCAGAGGCTTTGATGATACCGATTTTCCACGCGTTTTCACCGTTGGCATTAAGCAGAGTGAGAGCTTTGTCCACTTCCGGAGCAGGCAGGGCGATAATCATCCCGACGCCGCAGTTGAAGGTGCGATACATTTCATGGCGCTCGACATTACCTGCCCTTTGCAGCCAGTTGAACACTTCCGGCCACTGCCAGGAGGATTCATCAATGACTGCCTGGGTGTTTTCCGGCAATACGCGCGGAATGTTTTCCCAGAAGCCGCCGCCGGTCAGGTGCGCAATAGCGTGCACGTCGACTTTTTCGATCAACTCCAGTACTGACTTCACGTAAATGCGGGTCGGTGCCAGCAGATGATCGGCTAATGGTTTGCCGTCGAGTTCGGTGATTTGTGGATCACAACCGCTGACTTCGAGAATTTTGCGCACCAGTGAATAGCCGTTCGAGTGCGGGCCGCTGGAGCCGAGCGCAATCAGCACATCACCGTCGCTAACTTTAGAACCGTCGATGATTTCTGATTTTTCTACCACGCCAACGCAGAAACCAGCAACGTCATAATCTTCACCGTGATACATCCCCGGCATTTCTGCCGTTTCGCCACCCACCAGCGAACACCCGGATTGCAGACAACCTTCGGCGATGCCGCTGATCACTGATGAAGCAGTATCAACATCCAGCTTTCCGGTTGCGTAATAGTCGAGGAAAAACAGCGGTTCAGCGCCTTGCACCACCAGGTCATTAACGCACATGGCGACCAGATCGATACCAATGGTGTCGTGACGTTTTAAGTCCATCGCCAGACGCAGTTTAGTGCCCACGCCGTCAGTGCCGGAAACCAGCACGGGTTCACGATATTTTTGCGGCAACGCACACAGCGCACCGAAGCCGCCCAGACCGCCCATCACTTCCGGGCGACGCGTTTTCTTCACTACGCCTTTGATTCTTCCAACCAGAGCATTACCCGCGTCAATATCAACACCGGCATCTTTGTAGCTAAGAGAGGTTTTATCGGTCACTGCTTGGGTCCCCACGCGTTACTTGCGGTAGAAAAATAAAAATTCGGCGCAATTCTAACAGGGAAAGCAAACGTTTGCGAGACTGCTTTACACAACCTTTTTTAACCTCTTTTTACCGAGAGAGTGACAAGAAAATGTGTACATAGAGGGGATGAATGATTTTCTGCCAGGATAATTACCGTTATTAACTGTTTGATTACAAAATAACTTTATCTAAAATTTTTATGGTTTTGACTAAAATCAACGAAAATAATATTGCCGCCTTAAAGAAAGGAGGTATAATCCGTCGATTTTTTTTGTGGCTGCCCCTCAAAGGAGAAAGAGTATGAAGATCGTGGAAGTCAAACACCCACTCGTCAAACACAAGCTGGGACTGATGCGTGAGCAAGATATCAGCACCAAGCGCTTTCGCGAACTCGCTTCCGAAGTGGGTAGCCTGCTGACTTACGAAGCGACCGCTGACCTCGAAACTGAAAAAGTAACCATCGAGGGCTGGAACGGCCCGGTGGAAATCGACCAGATTAAAGGTAAGAAAATTACCGTGGTGCCAATTCTGCGCGCCGGTCTGGGGATGATGGACGGCGTGCTGGAAAACGTTCCGAGCGCGCGCATCAGCGTAGTTGGCATGTACCGTAATGAAGAAACGCTGGAACCAGTGCCGTACTTCCAGAAACTGGTTTCTAACATCGATGAGCGTATGGCGCTGATCGTTGACCCAATGCTGGCAACTGGTGGTTCCGTTATCGCGACTATCGACCTGCTGAAAAAAGCGGGCTGCAGCAGCATTAAAGTGCTGGTGCTGGTGGCTGCGCCAGAAGGTATCGCTGCGCTGGAAAAAGCGCACCCGGACGTCGAGCTGTATACCGCATCAATTGACCAGGGACTGAACGAGCACGGATACATTATTCCGGGCCTTGGCGATGCCGGTGATAAAATCTTTGGTACAAAATAAAGAATAAAAATAATTAAAGCCGACTTTAAGAGTCGGCTTTTTTTTGAGTAAAGCGCCTATAACACATAATACAGAGGAATATACTATGACGCGCCGTGCTATCGGGGTGAGTGAAAGACCGCCACTTTTACAGACAATCCCGCTTAGTTTGCAACATTTGTTCGCCATGTTTGGTGCAACCGTCCTGGTGCCCGTCTTATTTCATATTAACCCGGCGACCGTACTGTTATTTAACGGTATCGGTACGCTGCTGTATCTCTTTATTTGTAAAGGTAAAATCCCGGCTTATCTCGGCTCCAGCTTTGCCTTTATTTCTCCAGTATTGTTACTGTTGCCGTTGGGTTATGAAGTCGCGTTGGGCGGCTTTATTATGTGCGGCGTGCTGTTCTGCCTGGTCTCTTTCATCGTGAAGAAAGCGGGAACCGGCTGGCTGGACGTGCTGTTTCCCCCTGCGGCGATGGGCGCAATCGTTGCCGTCATCGGTCTGGAGCTGGCGGGCGTAGCTGCTGGTATGGCGGGTTTACTCCCGGCTGAAGGGCAAACGCCAGATTCCAAAACCATCATCATTTCTATTACCACGCTGGCGGTCACGGTTTTAGGTTCCGTGCTGTTCGGTGGTTTCCTGGCCATTATCCCGATTTTAATTGGCGTGCTGGTGGGTTACGCGCTCTCTTTCGCAATGGGAATTGTCGATACCACACCGATTATTAATGCTCACTGGTTTGCTCTGCCAACTCTCTATACGCCGCGCTTCGAGTGGTTTGCCATTCTGACTATTCTGCCAGCGGCGTTAGTGGTTATTGCCGAACATGTAGGGCACCTGGTAGTAACGGCTAACATTGTCAAAAAAGATCTGCTGCGCGATCCGGGTCTGCACCGTTCGATGTTTGCTAACGGCCTGTCGACCGTGATCTCCGGCTTCTTTGGTTCCACGCCAAACACCACCTACGGGGAAAACATTGGCGTTATGGCGATCACCCGCGTTTACAGTACCTGGGTTATCGGCGGCGCGGCGATTTTCGCTATCCTGCTTTCCTGTGTTGGTAAACTGGCTGCCGCTATCCAGATGATCCCACTGCCGGTAATGGGCGGTGTTTCGCTGCTGCTTTACGGCGTGATTGGTGCTTCCGGTATTCGTGTATTGATTGAATCGAAAGTGGATTACAACAAAGCACAGAACCTGATCCTGACTTCCGTGATTTTGATCATCGGCGTCAGTGGCGCGAAGGTAAATATCGGCGCGGCGGAGCTGAAAGGCATGGCGCTGGCGACTATCGTCGGTATCGGCTTAAGCCTGATCTTCAAACTGATTAGCGTGCTGCGCCCTGAAGAAGTGGTGCTGGACGCAGAAGACGCGGATATAACAGACAAATAATGTACTGACCGGGCAGTGCTGCTGCCCGGTTCAAACATCATGGGATTCTGTGGTAAACTTCTCGCGATTTTGTGAAATCCTGGTTGAGGTATCTCTGAACACACCGGCACAGCTCTCTTTGCCACTTTATCTTCCTGACGACGAAACCTTTGCAAGTTTCTGGCCGGGGGATAACTCCTCTCTACTGGCCGCGCTGCAAAACGTGCTGCGTCAGGAACATAGCGGTTACATCTATCTCTGGGCACGCGAAGGCGCGGGGCGCAGCCATCTGCTGCACGCGGCTTGCGCGGAATTGTCGCAGCGTGGCGATGCGGTGGGCTATGTCCCGCTGGATAAACGCACCTGGTTTGTCCCGGAGGTGCTCGACGGTATGGAGCATTTGTCGCTGGTTTGCATCGACAACATTGAGTGTATTGCCGGCGATGAGTTGTGGGAGATGGCGATTTTCGATCTCTACAATCGGATTCTGGAGTCGGGTAAAACACGGTTGTTGATCACCGGCGATCGTCCACCGCGTCAGTTGAATCTGGGATTACCGGATCTCGCGTCGCGTCTTGACTGGGGGCAGATCTACAAATTGCAGCCACTTTCTGATGAAGATAAGTTGCAGGCGCTACAGTTACGCGCGCGTTTGCGTGGTTTTGAACTGCCGGAAGATGTGGGACGCTTCTTGCTGAAGCGGCTCGACAGAGAGATGCGCACGCTATTTATGACGCTGGATCAGCTGGATCATGCGTCGATTACCGCACAGCGTAAGCTGACCATTCCGTTTGTGAAAGAGATTCTGAAGCTGTAGGCAGGGTGTTTATTGTCGGATGCGGCGCGAACGCCTTATCCGATCTATGCGAAGCGCGTCCAATGCAATCACAGGCCGGACAAGACGCGGCAAGCGTCGCATCCGGCAATGTGCCTTAACTAGCGATGGGGCACATCTTAACCCACGATTTCCAGCACTTGTTCCGGTGGACGTCCAATGCGCGCTTTGCCATTGGCGACCACAATCGGGCGCTCCATCAGCTTCGGATTATCCACCATCGCCTGAATCAGCGCCTCTTCGCTAAGCGAACTGTCAGCCAGGTTCAGCTCTTTATAAAGCTCCTCTTTCTGGCGCATCAATTCACGGGCGCTATTCATCCCCAGCATTTTCAGCAAATCGCGCAGCGTTGCCGCATCGGCGGGTGTCTCAAGGTAGAGCACCACTTCTGGCTCCACGCCGTTTTCTTTCAGCAGGTTCAGCGTTTCACGGCTCTTTGAACAGCGTGGGTTATGGTAGATTTTTACCTGTTTGGTCATTGTTCTTCCTTTAATGCAAATTACATCTTGGTATAAGGCTTAAAGCGTTCCTGCAACTGGCGCAACTGGTCGATGCGCGCATCGTAACGCGCTTGTTGCAGGCTGCCTAATTTCACCTGCGAACTGGCGCTACTCAACAAGGAAATGGCCTGATCGAGTCGCCCTGCGAGTGCATAACCTTCTGCTCGCGCTGCCAGTTCCTGATCGCGGTTATTTAGCGCGGCTTCTGCCTGTGCCAGCAAATCCCAGCCATTGCTGTCATCTTTATTATTAAAAGTGTAGCGATTCAGAATATTAGCCGCTTCCTGTGGCTGCCCACCTTGCAGATAAGCGTTTGCCAGGTTGAGCTGCAACACCGGATTGGTGCGTAAATCACGGGCATTTTTCAGGCGATTGATCGCATCATTGGCTTTGTTTTGCCCAAGGTCGATATCGGTAGCCAGATCGAGATACCACGCGTTGCCGGGTTCTGCCGCCAGTAACGGTTGCAGCGCTTTCCGTGCCTCATCGTATTTATTGGCTTCCATCGCCTGTAAAGCACGACCATATTGTGCAGCCCGTTGCTGACGAACGTTACCTTTCGCCCATTCATCCAGCAAATCACTGGTGAGCTGGTTACGTCCGGAATTGTACATTCCCAGTGTGCGTGCTTTTGCCAGATAGAAATCTTCCGACGACTGCACCACCATCGGGCGCATCTGATTGGCACGGTTACGGGCATCAGCCAGGCGGCTTTCCGGTAACGGGTGAGTCAGCAGAATTTCCGGCGGACGCGAAGAGTAGCGCGCCTGATCGAGCAGTTTTTCGAGGAAGGTCGGCATCGCCTGCGGATCGAACCCCGAGCGTTGCAGCACCTGAATACCAATACGGTCTGCTTCCTGTTCATTTTGCTGGGTGAAGCTGATCATCCCCTGGCGCGTTCCCGCCAGCGTACCAGTCAGCGCCGCCATCCCCGCCTGCGGGCTGGCCATTGCCAGTAAAATAGAACCTAACGCCCCGACCCAGGTAAGCGGCGCGCTGCGTTGCTGATCTTCCATCGCTCGCGCCAGGTGACGTTGGGTGACGTGGGAGATTTCGTGCGCCATGACCGAAGCCAGTTGACTTTCGTTATCGGAATAACGGAACAGGGCAGAGTGCAGCACCACGTTGCCGCCAAAGAAAGCAAAGGCGTTAATTTCGTCGTTGTTGATCAGAAAGAAATGGAACGGCGTCTTAACGGAGTTTGCATGTGAAACCAGGCGCATCCCCAGCGAATTAATATATTGCGTTAATAGCGGGTCATTAATTAACGGCGCGCTGCCGCGTAGCTGGCGAACATAATAGTCGCCCATCTGCATTTCCTGACCAATGGAAAGCGTGCTTCCTGCGGAGGTTCCCATATCCGGCAAAGTGTCTGCGCTATCAGCAAACGCCGGGGCTACCTGACCGATGGTCATAGCAGCAATGAGGGTTGCAACCAGGTTTTTTTTCAACTGCCTGAACATAACCTCTGTCCTGTATTTCTGGAGATAGTCATTTGACCGATACTGTGAAATATCGTTCCCACCGCGCCGTCTTTGAGTGTAGCGACGAAGATTAGCCCACTCAAATGACTTTTCAGTTTCCTGAATCCGTCATAAAAAGCGAAGTCTTTTTTGTGGCATTTCGATACAATTGCGGATCGCAATCCCGCTCTTGAGGTTCAGGGAAGGTCTTTATGCTCGAAATGTTGATGCAATGGTATCGCCGCCGTTTTAGCGACCCGGAAGCGATTGCCTTGCTGGTTATTTTAGTTGCCGGATTTGGCATTATCTTTTTCTTTAGTGGCCTGCTCGCGCCGTTGCTGGTGGCTATTGTGCTGGCCTATTTGCTGGAATGGCCAACCGTGCGCCTGCAATCTGTTGGCTGTTCCCGCCGTTGGGCAACGTCGATTGTATTGGTGGTTTTCGTCGGTATTTTGCTGCTGATGGCGTTCGTGGTACTGCCTATCGCCTGGCAGCAGGGCATCTATTTAATCCGCGATATGCCGGGGATGCTCAATAAACTGTCTGATTTTGCCGCCACGTTGCCGCGCCGTTATCCGGCGTTAATGGATGCGGGCATTATTGATGCGATGGCCGACAATATGCGCAGTCGGATGCTCACCATGGGCGATTCGGTGGTGAAAATCTCTCTCGCCTCGCTGGTGGGCCTGCTGACCATTGCCGTCTATCTGGTGCTGGTGCCGCTGATGGTCTTTTTCCTTCTGAAAGATAAAGAGCAAATGCTGAATGCCGTCCGCCGGGTGCTTCCGCGTAACCGTGGGCTGGCTGGTCAGGTCTGGAAGGAGATGAACCAGCAAATCACCAACTACATCCGTGGCAAGGTACTGGAGATGATTGTGGTGGGGATCGCCACCTGGCTGGGGTTCTTGCTTTTTGGGCTGAACTATTCGCTGCTGCTGGCGGTGCTGGTCGGTTTCTCGGTGCTTATTCCGTACATTGGCGCATTTGTGGTGACCATTCCGGTGGTCGGCGTGGCGCTATTCCAGTTTGGTGCTGGCACTGAATTCTGGAGCTGCTTCGCGGTATATCTGATTATCCAGGCGCTGGATGGCAACCTGTTAGTACCGGTGCTGTTCTCCGAAGCGGTTAACCTGCATCCGCTGGTGATTATTTTATCGGTGGTGATCTTCGGTGGGTTGTGGGGATTCTGGGGTGTGTTCTTTGCCATTCCTCTGGCGACGCTAATTAAAGCAGTAATCCATGCCTGGCCCGATGGCCAAATCACGCAAGATTAACCTTCATTCCGCTATATCGCCGGATGTGAGGTGTGCTGGCCGCAAGCGCAGCCAGCACGGAATGGAGCAAAGTAATCAGGCGTGTTCTTTCAGCCAGTTAATCACTACGTCGTGGTGATTGCTGGTTTTGAAATCGTCAAATACATGTTCGATTTTGCCGTCAGCATCGATCAAGAAGCTGATGCGGTGAATACCATCGTAAGTTTTGCCCATGAAGGACTTCTCTCCCCAGACGCCGAATTGTTCGCACACCTGGTGGTCCTCATCAGACAGAAGCGTAAAGTTGAGCAGCTCTTTTTCCGCAAAACGGAAGAGTTTTTCGGGTTTATCGGTGCTAATACCCAGTACATCAACACCGGCTTTTTTCAACTCATCCATGTTATCGCGTAAGCCACAGGCTTGTACGGTACAGCCGGGGGTCATGGCTTTCGGGTAGAAATAAACCAGAACACGCTGTCCCTGGAAGTCGGTCAAATTAACTTGTTCTCCGTCTTGATCCGGCAAGCTAAATTTCGGTGCGATGTCACCGGCTTTCAGTGGATTCATTACTTAACTCCATCCTGTTCATCATGTTGGGAATAATTGACGACGCTAATACTGCCTTGCGCATTGAGTTCTGTACATAGTGCTTTGAAGGCTTGTTCAATATTTGCTGAATCCGCAGACGCCGGGCTGTGGGCGGTTATCTGAATATGCAGTTGCGCAGCTCGTTCATTTTCAGCAGGTTGCGTGCGAGATACTAGCTCCGCAATGTTCATATGGTGCGCGTCAAAAAGTGCGGTAAAGCGTTCAATTAAATGCGGTGAATCTGCCACATCGATCTGAACCCAGACAGATGCGGGCATCGGCGGACGCGGACGAGCCGTCGTGCGCTTCATCACGATTAAAAGATCCAGTTCGGCACCTTTCAACGGTAACGTTGATTCGATCAAGGTGATTGCGTTCCATGAACCGGAAAGCAGCATGATAAAGGTGAACTCTTCTCCCAGCATCGCCAGGCGACTGTCTTCAATATTACAGCCGCAACTACTGACATGACGGGTGATAGTGTTCACAATTCCTGGGCGATCGGCACCCAGCGCAGTGATCACCAGATAATGTTGCGATGACAGTGTCAAACCGGTTATTCCTTCAAGGGGGAGAGTAGCTCTTAAGGAAAGCATAAAAAAAACATGCATACAACAATCAGAACGGTTCTGTTTGCTTGCTTTTAATGCCATACCAAACGTACCATTGAGACACTTGTTTGCACAGAGGATGGCCCATGTTCACGGGAAGTATTGTCGCGATAGTTACTCCGATGGATGAAAAAGGTAATGTCTGTCGGGCTAGCTTAAAAAAACTGATTGATTATCATGTCGCCAGCGGTACTTCGGCGATTGTTTCTGTTGGCACCACTGGTGAGTCCGCTACCCTGAATCATGACGAACATGTTGATGTGGTGATGATGACGCTGGAGCTGGCTGACGGGCGTATTCCGGTGATTGCCGGAACCGGCGCTAATGCTACTGCGGAAGCCATTAGCCTGACACAGCGTTTCAATGACAGTGGCATTGCTGGCTGCCTGACGGTGACCCCTTATTACAACCGCCCGTCGCAGGAAGGTCTGTATCAGCATTTCAAAGCCATCGCTGAACATACTGACCTGCCGCAAATCCTGTATAATGTGCCGTCCCGTACTGGCTGCGATCTGCTACCAGAAACGGTGGGCCGTCTGGCGAAAGTAAAAAATATTATCGGAATCAAAGAGGCAACAGGGAACTTAACGCGTGTTAACCAGATCAAAGAGCTGGTTTCAGACGATTTTGTTCTGCTGAGCGGCGATGATGCGAGCACGCTGGACTTCATGCAGTTAGGTGGTCATGGCGTTATTTCCGTTACGGCTAACGTCGCAGCGCGTGATATGGCTCAGATGTGCAAACTGGCGGCAGAAGGGCATTTTGCCGAGGCACGCGTTATTAATCAGCGTCTGATGCCATTACACAACAAACTATTTGTCGAACCCAATCCAATCCCGGTGAAATGGGCATGTAAGGAACTGGGTCTTGTGGCGACCGATACGCTGCGCCTGCCAATGACTCCAATCACCGACAGTGGTCGTGAGACGGTCAGAGCGGCGCTTAAGCATGCCGGTTTGCTGTAAAGTTTAGGGAGATTTGATGGCTTACTCTGTTCAAAAGTCGCGCCTGGCAAAGGTTGCGGGTGTATCGCTTGTTCTGTTACTCGCAGCCTGTAGTTCTGACTCACGCTATAAGCGTCAAGTGAGTGGTGATGAAGCCTATCTGGAAGCGGCACCGCTTGCGGAGCTTCATGCCCCGGCAGGAATGATTTTGCCGGTGACCTCCGGTGATTATGCAATACCGGTGACCAACGGTAGCGGTGCTGTCGGTAAGGCGCTGGACATTCGTCCACCTGCCCAGCCGTTGGCGCTGATTTCCGGCGCACGTACCCAGTTTACGGGCGACACCGCCTCGTTGCTGGTAGAAAATGGTCGTGGCAATACTTTGTGGCCGCAGGTTGTTAGCGTGCTGCAGGCGAAAAACTACACCATTACCCAACGCGATGATGCAGGTCAGACGCTGACTACCGATTGGGTGCAATGGAACCGTCTGGACGAAGACGAGCAGTATCGCGGTCGTTATCAAATCTCTGTAAAACCGCAGGGTTATCAGCAGGCGGTAACGGTGAAACTGCTGAACCTGGAGCAGGCGGGCAAACCGGTTGCAGACGCGGCTTCCATGCAGCGTTACAGCACGGAGATGATGAACGTCATTTCCGCCGGTCTGGATAAATCCGTGACCGACGCGGCTAATGCGGCGCAAAACCGTGCTTCCACCACCATGGACGTACAAAGTGCTGCTGATGACACAGGCTTACCAATGCTGGTCGTTCGCGGGCCGTTCAACGTGGTTTGGCAACGTCTGCCAGCGGCGCTGGAAAAAGTGGGCATGAAAGTGACCGACAGCACCCGTTCGCAGGGCAGTATGGCCGTGACCTATAAGCCGTTGTCTGACAGCGACTGGCAGGAACTGGGCGCGAGCGATCCAGGTCTTGCATCCGGTGACTATAAACTGCAGGTCGGTGATTTAGATAACCGCAGCAGCTTACAGTTCATCGATCCGAAAGGTCATACGCTGACTCAAAGCCAAAACGACGCACTGGTATCTGTCTTCCAGGCAGCGTTTAGCAAGTAAAAATACAGGGCTGGAGTAATCCGGCCCTTTTTTCTGATATGATACGCAAACGTGTGCGTCGACAGAAAAACGCGATTTTAGCGTTAATTCGCACGAAATTTGTTTGTCGGACGCAGGTCGGAAAAGGCGTTTACGCCGCATTCGGCAAAACATCCGGCACACCAGACAGCAAAAGATTTTAAAACGTTAATTCACACCCAGGAGTGATAAAGATGCAAAAGCAAGCTGAGTTGTATCGTGGTAAAGCGAAAACCGTATACAGCACGGAAAACCCGGATCTGTTGGTGCTCGAATTCCGCAATGATACGTCAGCAGGTGATGGCGCGCGCATTGAGCAGTTTGATCGCAAAGGTATGGTGAACAACAAGTTCAACTACTTCATTATGAGCAAACTGGCTGAAGCGGGTATCCCGACTCAAATGGAGCGTCTGCTCTCCGATACCGAATGTCTGGTGAAAAAGCTGGATATGGTGCCGGTTGAGTGTGTCGTACGTAACCGTGCAGCTGGCTCTCTGGTGAAACGTCTTGGAATTGAAGAAGGTATTGAGCTGAACCCGCCGCTGTTCGATCTGTTCCTGAAAAACGACGCCATGCATGACCCGATGGTTAACGAATCTTATTGCGAAACTTTTGGCTGGGTAAGCAAAGAGAATCTGGCGCGTATGAAAGAGCTGACTTACAAAGCGAACGACGTGCTGAAAAAACTGTTCGATGATGCCGGTCTGATTCTGGTCGACTTCAAGCTGGAGTTTGGTCTGTACAAAGGCGAAGTCGTGCTGGGCGATGAGTTCTCCCCGGACGGTAGCCGCCTGTGGGACAAAGAAACGCTGGAGAAAATGGACAAAGACCGTTTCCGCCAGAGTCTCGGTGGCCTGATTGAAGCCTATGAAGCCGTCGCCCGCCGCCTGGGTGTACAGCTGGACTGATTTTTCTGATTGCTTATTTTTCAGCCGGAGGATGCTCCGGCTAAATGTCTTCGTTACTCCCGCTACAATACTTCGCATTATCTCCCTTTGACAGAAAAGTAATACCAAGCCAATATGTATATACATAACGTATATCCCAAAGAAGGGGGGGCTATGGAAACTACTGTATTTTTAAGTAATCGCAGTCAGGCTGTCAGATTACCTAAAGCGGTCGCTCTGCCAGAAGACGTTAAGAAAGTAGAAATTATTGCGATTGGTCGTACAAGAATCATTACTCCCGTTGGTGAGTCCTGGGACAGTTGGTTTGATGGCGAAAATGTGAGTGCGGATTTTATGGATATCCGTGATCAACCCGCAATGCAGGAAAGGGAATCATTCTGATGCTGAAATTCATGCTGGATACCAATATCTGTATTTTCACTATTAAGAATAAACCAATACATGTCAGGGATCGCTTTAACCTGAATTCTGGCCGGATGTGTATAAGTTCTGTAACATTGATGGAGCTTATCTATGGGGCAGAAAAAAGTCAGATGCCAGAACGCAATTTAGCGGTGATTGAAGGTTTCGTATCTCGTTTGGAAGTGCTTGATTATGATAGTGCTGCTGCGACGCATACTGGGCAAATCAGAGCCGAGCTTGCCCGGCAGGGAAGGCCCGTTGGACCTTTTGACCAGATGATAGCGGGACATGCTCGCAGTCGCGGTTTGATTGTGGTTACCAACAATACCCGAGAGTTTGAGCGAGTAGCGGGAATCAGACTAGAAGACTGGAGCTAACATTCTCTTTTACTTCTAACATTCGTAAATTATATAACGAGGAATGAAGCCTTAATTCCTCCATCATTTCCTCCCGTTTTTCTGTGGTAATCTTCCTCTGAAGCACCTACGATCATCACTATAATGAATATATTGTTGAGGTATCTATGCGCTGGCAAGGGCGTCGTGAAAGTGACAATGTTGAAGACAGGCGAAACAGCTCTGGTGGTCCGTCAATGGGCGGTCCCGGTTTCCGTCTGCCAAGCGGTAAAGGTGGGCTGATTTTACTGGTAGTGGTGCTGGTCGCTGGCTACTATGGTGTTGATTTAACTGGGTTGATGACCGGACAGCCGATTTCCCAACAGCAATCAACGCGCTCAATTAGCCCAAATGAAGACGAAGCGGCAAAATTCACCTCGGTAATTCTGGCAACCACGGAAGACACCTGGGGGCAGCAATTCGAGAAAATGGGTAAGACTTATCAGCAACCGAAGCTGGTGATGTATCGCGGAATGACGCGCACCGGTTGCGGCGCCGGACAGTCCATTATGGGGCCGTTCTATTGCCCGGCGGATGGTACGGTCTATATCGATCTCTCTTTCTATGATGACATGAAAGACAAACTGGGCGCGGATGGTGATTTCGCTCAGGGATACGTTATCGCCCATGAAGTCGGCCATCATGTGCAGAAACTGTTAGGTATTGAGCCGAAAGTCCGTCAATTGCAACAAAACGCGACGCAGGCGGAAGTGAACCGCTTGTCTGTGCGTATGGAACTCCAGGCTGATTGCTTTGCCGGTGTCTGGGGGCACAGTATGCAGCAACAAGGCGTTCTGGAAACTGGCGATCTGGAAGAGGCGCTGAATGCGGCGCAAGCCATCGGCGATGACCGCTTACAGCAGCAAAGTCAGGGGCGGGTAGTGCCGGACAGCTTTACTCATGGTACATCCCAACAACGCTATAGCTGGTTTAAACGTGGTTTCGACAGCGGCGATCCGGCACAATGCAATACTTTCGGTAAAAGCATTTAACTTTCGGGGCAGGGATGGCTGAACTGACCGCGCTACACACATTAACAGCGCAAATGAAACGCGAAGGGATTCGCCGCCTGTTGGTGTTGAGCGGGGAAGCGTACTGGTGCTGTGAACATGCGTTTAAATTGCGTGACGCATTACCCGGCGACTGGCTGTGGGTATCGCCGCAGCCAACTTCTGAAAACCACTGTACGCCAGCGGCGCTACAAACTTTACTTGGGCGCGAGTTCCAGCATGCGGTATTCGATGCCCGTCAGGGCTTTGATGCCGCAGCCTTTGCGGCGCTTGGTGGAACGCTGA
The DNA here is from genome assembly GCF_013368855.2 of Escherichia sp. 93.0816. Lineage (NCBI taxonomy): Bacteria > Pseudomonadati > Pseudomonadota > Gammaproteobacteria > Enterobacterales > Enterobacteriaceae > Escherichia > Escherichia sp. 93.0816. The sequence continues at coordinate 122,406 of NZ_JABWNC020000010.1, forward strand.
AAGCGGGCAGTTGGCTGGTTTTATTACTACCTGTATGGGAAGAGTGGGAAAACCATCCCGATGCTGATTCGCTGCGCTGGAGTGATTGCGCCAGTCCCATCGCTACACCGCATTTTGTCCAGCATCTCAAACGCGTACTTGCAGCAGATGACGACGCTATTCTCTGGCGACAAGACCAGCCACTAATGCTGGCGGATTTTGTCCCCCGTTCTGACTGGCAATCCGCTACCGGCGCACCGCAACCGGAACAACAACAGATACTACAGCAGCTTCTGGCTATGCCACCGGGCGTGGCAGCGGTAACTGCTGCACGCGGACGCGGTAAGTCGGCGCTGGCAGGGCTGCTCATTTCCCGTATTGCGGGCAGTGCGATAGTCACTGCGCCTGCGAGAGCAGCAACGGATGTGCTGGCCCAGTTTGCCGGAGAGAAGTTTCGTTTTGTTGCGCCGGATGCATTGCTGTTCAGTGAAGAAAAAGCCGACTGGCTGGTCGTCGATGAAGCTGCTGCAATACCCGCCCCACTATTACATCAACTGGTATCACGCTTTCCGCGTACTTTGTTAACCACTACGGTGCAGGGCTATGAAGGCACCGGACGGGGTTTTTTGCTGAAATTTTGCGCCCGTTTCCCGCATTGGCAACGTTTTGAATTGCAACAGCCGATCCGTTGGGCGCAGGGATGCCCGCTGGAAAAAATGGTTAACGAGGCACTGGTTTTTGACGATGAAACCTTCACGCGCGTACCCCAAGGCAACATCGTTATTTCTGCATTTGAACAGACTTCATGGCAAAGCGAGCCAGAAATGCCGTTAAAGGTTTACCAGTTATTGTCTGGTGCGCATTACCGGACATCACCACTGGATTTGCGACGGATGATGGACGCGCCAGGGCAACATTTCTTACAGGCGGCAGGTGAAAACGAGATTGCCGGGGCGCTGTGGCTGGTGGATGAGGGCGGATTATCTCAAGAACTTAGTCAGGCGGTCTGGGCAGGTTTTCGTCGCCCGCGTGGCAACCTGGTAGCTCAGTCGCTGGCGGCACACGGCAGCAATCCACTGGCGGCGACGTTACGCGGGCGGCGTGTCAGCCGTATTGCGGTCCATCCGGCGCGTCAGCGGGAAGGCACAGGGCAGCAACTTATTGCTGACGCAGTGCAATACATGCATGGCCTCGACTATCTTTCAGTGAGTTTTGGCTACACCGAGGAATTATGGCGTTTCTGGCAACGCTGCGGTTTTGTGCTGGTACGGATGGGCAATCATCGCGAAGCCAGCAGCGGCTGTTATACGGCGATGGCGCTGTTACCAATGAGCGAAGCGGGTAAACAACTGGCACAACGTGAGCATTATCGTTTACGCCGCGACGTGCAAATTCTCATGCAGTGGAATGGTGAAAGCATCCCGGTTGATCCGTTAAACGACATCATGCTTTCTGATGATGACTGGCTTGAACTGGCCGGTTTTGCTTTCGCTCATCGCCCCCTTTTAACGTCGTTAGGTTGTTTAACACGCCTGCTGCAAACCAGTGAACTGGCATTACCGGCGCTGCGAGGACGGTTGCAGAAAAATATCAGCGACGCGCAGTTATGTACCACACTTAAACTTTCAGGCCGTAAGGCATTGCTGGTTCGCCAACGCGAAGAAGCCGCGCAGGCGCTATTCGCACTTGATGATGTCCGCACTGAACGCCTGCGCAATCGCATAACACAATGGCAATTTTTTCACTGACTCCTTCAATTTTCTCCCATGGTCATTGTGAGTCAGCGGCGTAAAATTAATGACATCAGTTAAGGAGTTCGCCATGAAACATGACCATTTTGTTGTTCAAAGCCCGGATAAACCTGCCCAACAGTTGTTACTGCTTTTCCACGGTGTCGGGGATAACCCGGTGGCAATGGGGGAAATCGGTAGCTGGTTTGCACCGTTGTTTCCAGATGCGCTGGTGGTAAGTGTCGGTGGTGCTGAGCCGAGCGGTAATCCGGCGGGGCGTCAATGGTTTTCGGTGCAGGGCGTAACGGAAGAGAATCGCCAGGCGCGGGTGGATGCCATCATGCCGACGTTTATTGAGACGGTACGCTACTGGCAGAAACAGAGCGGAGTAGGGGCTAACGCCACGGCGCTGATCGGTTTCTCACAAGGCGCGATTATGGCGCTGGAAAGCATTAAAGCCGAACCAGGTCTTGCCTCACGCGTCATCGCCTTTAACGGACGCTATGCCAGCCTGCCAGAAACGGCTTCTACTGCTACAACAATTCACCTGATCCACGGTGGTGAAGATCCGGTTATCGATCTGGCTCACGCGGTCGCGGCACAGGAAGCGTTAATTAACGCCGGTGGAGATGTGACGCTGGATATCGTGGAGGATTTAGGTCATGCGATCGATAATCGCAGTATGCAATTTGCCCTGGATCACTTGCGTTATACCATTCCGAAACATTACTTCGATGAAGCGTTAAGCGGCGGCAAGCCCGGTGATGATGATGTGATTGAAATGATGTAAAAGACAGGTGCCGGACGCATAGGCCGGATAAGGCGTTCACGCCGCATCCGGCTATGATGCCTGATGCGACGCTGACGCGTCTTATCAGGCCTACGGTTGAGCGCCAGACATTATCCGGCCCCTCCAGCTTACTTCTTCGGTTGATCCTTCTTCGGCCAGTCGTCGTCATCGTCCCATTTATCGTTGAAATCACGATGTGGGGGAAGCTCCGGCTTGTTGGCGAGAAATTTCTTATGGTCGACGCGCTTGAGATCTTTGATCACATTCAGCAGGACGCCTACCAAAAAGACAATCACCAGAATCCACCAATATTTAGCCAGCCAGTCCATGCTTATTTCCTCTTGCAGAACCACTCATCAGGCGACGAGCTGTTCCATGATACGTTGATACATACGGGCAAGTAGCTGCAGGTCGGCAGCGTTCACACATTCATTAATTTTATGAATAGTGGCATTGACCGGCCCAAGTTCCACCACCTGCGCCCCCATGCGGGCAATAAAGCGCCCATCGGACGTTCCGCCTGTGGTCAGTAGCTGCGGTTTAATTTCATTATAGTGCTCAACCGCGTTGACGACCGCATCCACCAGTTTACCGCGTGCAGTCAAAAATGGCTGCCCGGAAAGCCACCAATCGACCGTATAACGCAGTTGATGTTTTTCAAGCAGGGCAAGCACCTGTGCTTTGATCATCTCATCAGTAAGTTCGGTGCTAAAGCGGAAGTTAAACTGTACAAACAGCTCACCCGGAATGACATTATTACTGCCAGTACCTGCCTGAATATTGGCTATTTGCATACTGGTTGCCGGGAAAAATTCATTGCCCTGATCCCACTCGATAGCCACTAACTCATTGAGGAAAGGGGCTGCACGATGTACAGGGTTATCTGCAAGGTGTGGGTAGGCCACATGACCCTGCACGCCATGAATAGTAAGGTTACAGGTCAACGATCCGCGACGGCCATTTTTCACTACATCACCGACCACTTCGATACTCGACGGTTCGCCAACCAGGCAGTAATCCAGCCGTTCACGGCGTGCCATTAAGGTTTCTACCACTTTGACCGTGCCGTTGTGGGCGCTGGCTTCTTCGTCTGAGGTGATCAGAAACGCCAGTCGACCTTTATGGTTGGGATGTTGCGCGACAAAGCGTTCTGCTGCTACCACCATCGCCGCCAGCGACCCTTTCATATCTGCCGCGCCGCGCCCGAATAACATACCGTCGCGAATGGTCGGTTCAAATGGTGGATTGATCCAACGGTCGGCATCGCCAGGCGGTACAACGTCGGTATGTCCGGCAAAGGCTAACGTTTCCCCCTGTCCACGCCACGCCCAAAAATTCTGCGTATCCGCAAAGTCCATGCGTTCGATGGTAAAACCGATCGCCTGTAAACGTTCGGTAATGATTGCCTGACATCCTGCGTCATCAGGACTTAAGGATGGGCGGCGAATAAGCTGCTGTGTCAGCTCAATAACCGGACACGACATAGACTACACCTCATAGGAAAAATTGCTGATAACTGGATTCACTGAAACCCAGCAGCATAGGCTTCCCTGGCGCGCAGAGCAATGGGCGTTTGATAATTGCAGGCATTTCAGTCATTAATGCCGCCGCAGAAGCCGCATCGGTGATTTTATTGCGCGTGGTATCATCCAGTTTACGCCAGGTAGTACCACGGGTGTTGAGTAACGCTTCCCAACCTAATTCGTTGATAAAACCGTTCAATAATTCGCTGTCCAGCCCATCAACGCGATAATCATGAAAACGATAGTCGATGTTATTGGTTTCCAGCCAACGGCGAGCCTTTTTAATGGTGTCACAATTTTTAATGCCGTAAAGTGTAACCATAATGAATCCTTTTTCGATTTATAAGAATAAATACTCATTTAACGGTCAATACATTTTCCCGGCAAATGAATATCAGGGAATATAACATTATTAAGGTGTTTCACTTAACAATTATTAAATAATTGTGAGCATTTTGAATGCAATTATTAAGAATATTCCCCTAGGTATCTGTATGTATTTCAAACAGAATTAAGCAAGTATTAGAATCCGTATGAATCTGTTGAAATGTTGCTTTGCATCACATAAAAATCCCTGTCTCAGGGCCATAGTATTTACATAGGTTTTGCCCCGGAGGTAGTAATCACTGCAATCGAATAAATTAGCTTCACCACGGTATATTGTTTCCGTAGAATACCCATAATTATAAGAGAGGTTGTTATGATTGAACGTGAACTGGGGAACTGGAAAGACTTTATCGAAGTTATGCTTCGCAAGTAATTGCCAGGACAGAAGGTAAAATGAAAGAACCTGATGAACAGGTTCTTTATCAGAAAGTTGAAAAAGGCGACACGTTGGCATGTCGCCTTTTTTATTGCTTATTCCGGGCGTGGTTTCAGAGGGAAACGACGGCGTACCAGCACAAAGAACAGCGGCACGAAGTAAATCGCCAGAATGGTGGCGGAGATCATTCCCCCCATTACGCCAGTACCCACCGCATGTTGACCACCGGAGCCAGCACCGCTGCTGATTGCCATCGGCAGTACGCCGAAGATAAACGCCAGCGAGGTCATCAGTATCGGGCGTAAACGCTGGCGGCAGGCATAAAGCGTCGCTTCAAACAGGTCGTGACCTTTTTGGTTCATCTCGTTAGCGAACTCGACAATGAGGATGGCGTTTTTCGCCGATAAACCAATGACCGTTAATAGACCCACCTGGAAGTAAACGTCGTTTTCCAGCCCGCGCATCCAGGTTGCCAGCAGCGCGCCGATGACCCCCAGCGGCACGACCAGCATTACGGAGAACGGCACCGACCAGCTTTCATACAGCGCCGCCAGACACAGGAATACCACCAGTAATGAAATGGCGTACAGCGCCGGAGCCTGCGCGCCAGAAAGCCGTTCCTGATACGACATCGCCGTCCACTCCAGGCCAAAGCCGTTTGGCAACTGCTTCACTAACGATTCCATAATATCCATCGCCGTACCGGTACTGACGCCCGGTGCGGCCTCCCCGACAATTTCCACTGCGGAATAGCCGTTATAACGTTCCAGACGGGGCGAACCTGTCTCCCAGCGGGAGGTCGCGAAGGCAGAGAAGGGCACCATCCCACCGTCTTTGTTACGCACATACCACAGGTTGATATCATCCGGCAGCATCCGATACGGCGCGGCGGCCTGCACATAGACTTTCTTCACGCGACCGCGATCCATAAAGTCATTTACATAGCTCGAACCCCACGCGGTTTGCAGCGTGTCGTTAATATCGTCAATAGCAACGCCCAGCGCCTGAGCTTTACGCTGGTCGATATCAATCTGTAACTGCGGACTGTCATCAAGACCGTTATGGCGCACGCGGGTTAATTCCGGATTTTCCGCCGCCAGCGCCAGCAACTGGTTACGTGCAGCCATCAGCGCATCGTGACCCGCTCCGGCGTGATCCTGCAACTCCATATCAAAACCCGCAGAACTGCCAAGACCGCTGATTGCCGGCGGGCTACTGGCGATAACCCGGGCTTCTTTAATCTTATTAAATTCTTTCGTTGCACGTTCGATAATGGCAAACGAAGTGCCGGTTTTACTGTCGCGCTCACTCCAGTCTTTCAGGCGGATAAACATACGCGCCACGTTTTGCCCGTTGCCGCCAGGGCCTGAACCGACCGTGGCAAATACCGACGTGATGTTGTCTTTCTCATGAGTGAAGTAATACTTCTCAATCTGCTCCACCACTTTCAGCGTCTGTTGCTGGGTCGAACCGCTGGGTAGCTGCACCGAGGTGGTGAACATGCCACGGTCTTCCAGTGGCAGGAAGGACGTCGGCAAACGCAGGAACAGAAACACCATACCGCCAAGCAGCAGGACATAAATCACAATCCAGCGCAGGCTGCGGTGGAGAATTTTCGCCACCCCTTTCTCGTAGCGTTCGGCGTTACGGTTGAACATCTGGTTAAACCAGGCAAAAAAGCCTTTCTGCCCGTGATGCTCACCTTTTTTCAGTGGTTTAAGTAGCGTGGCACATAGCGCCGGAGTGAGGATCATCGCCACCAGCACCGATAGCACCATCGCCGCAACAATGGTAATAGAGAACTGGCGATAGATAGCTCCGGTGGTGCCGCCGAAGAAGGCCATTGGCACAAATACCGCCGACAGCACCATCGCAATCCCGACCAGTGCCCCCTGGATCTGCCCCATCGATTTACGTGTAGCTTCGCGAGGAGTGAGTCCTTCCTCACTCATAATACGTTCGACGTTTTCCACCACCACGATGGCATCATCCACCAGCAGACCGATCGCCAGCACCATCGCGAACATGGTTAATGTGTTGACGCTGTAACCGAAGGCGTATAGTACGGAGAAGGTTCCCATCAACACCACCGGCACGGCGATAGTGGGTATCAGCGTGGCGCGGAAGTTTTGCAGGAACAGATACATAACGAGGAAAACCAGGGCGATAGCTTCCAGCAGCGTTTTCACCACGTCTTCAATGGAGGCTTTAACAAACGAGGTGGTTTCATACGCCACCTTGTATTCCAGCCCGGGAGGGAAGTATTGCGCCAGTTCGTCGAGCCGGTTCAGTACCAGCTTCGCTGTGGCCATTTCGTTCGCGCCGGAAGCCAGTTTTACCCCCAGACCGGAGGCTGGCTTGCCATTAAAGCGGCTAAGATAATCGTATTTCTCCGCCCCCATTTCGACGGTGGCGACATCGCCCAGTTTCACTTCCGAACCGTCCTGATTTACCCGCAAGGTGATATCGCGGAACTGTTCAGGCGTTTGCAACAGCGACTGGGCGTTAATGGTAGCGTTCAATGCCTGTTTATCGACAGAAGGTGTACCGCCAAGCTGTCCGACCGCAATCTGCGCGTTCTGTGACTCAATGGCGTCGGTTACATCTTTAGCCGTCATCTGGAAGCTGTTCAGTTTTGCCGGATCAAGCCAGATACGCATCGAATACTGTGAACCGTAGGCGTCGATATCACCAACGCCGTTAACGCGACTTAACGGGTCCTGAATATTACTGGCAACGTAGTCGGCAATATCCTGCTTATCCATCGAACCATCGGTAGAGACGAAGGCAATGGTCAGGATGTTAGTATCGCCGGTTTTACGTACTGTCACGCCCTGGTTTTGTACTGCCTGTGGGAGTTTACGCATGGCCGATTGCAGCTGGTTTTGCACCTGCTGCACCGCTTCGTCCGGATCGGTGCCGGCTTTAAAACTTAAGGTGACTGATGCCTGACCGGTGCCGCTGCTTTGTGACGACATATACATCAGGTTATCGAGGCCAGTCATATTCTGCTCAATAACCTGAGTCACGGTGTTTTCCAGCGTCTGGGCCGATGCACCTGGATAGTTAGCGGTCACTCGCACGTTCGGCGGCGCGAGATCCGGGTATTGTTCAACGGGCAATGAAAAAATAGCCAGGGTCCCTGTCAGACATAACAGGATTGCCAGTACCCAGGCAAAAATGGGGCGATCAATAAAGAAATTCGCCATTAAAAGAGGACCTCGTGTTTCTGCGTATCGTTGTAGGCTTGACTTGCTTCACTGTAGCGGCAAGGTACGAGCCAATCGTGGAGAAAAAAAGGAGATAATGTAAATTATCATTCCCTTTTATACTGAACCTTAAGTGCCCGTATTCTTTGGTCAACAAGAGGTATTACATCAGTTGACTTTCCTCACCCGCCGCAGAGCGAAAGCTAATACTCACTAACGTGCCGCCACCGGAAGGTTGTGAAAAAGTCAGCGTTCCGCCCAGTCGTTCCGCGCGCTCGCGCATGATATTCAGGCCATAATGGCCTTCAGGTTCTTTCGGTTCACCGATGCCAATCCCGTTATCACGAATATAGACCGTGTGATTGCCGTCCGGCGCAGTGACGCAGCTAACGGCGATTTCGCTGGCATTGGCGTGCTTCATCGCATTCAGCACCGCTTCGCGAATAATTTGCAACAAATGCACCTGCATTTGCGCATCCAGCGCCAGGGTTGGCAGACGGCAGTCGAGAGTCAGTTTGGCGCTGGTTTGATTTTGTAACGTATCCAGCATTTCCCGCAGCGCGGAAGGGAGATCCGCCTGCTGCAGCGTCAGGCGGAAAGTGGTCAACAGCTCGCGTAACTGCCGATACGCATCATTCAATGCCTGAGAAAAATCGGCCATGATACTTTGTGCGGTGGCGTTATTTTCCGGTATCGAACGTTTCAGTAATGTTAACTGGATACGCAAATAAGAAAGCACCTGAGCCAGTGAGTCGTGCAATTCGCGGGCGATGGTCGCGCGTTCTTCCATCAACAGCAACTGCTGAAAATGTTTTTGTGCCTGATTAAAGTACAAACCGCGCCCCAGCATCGACGAAACGCTGTTAAGCAGAGGTTCGGAGGCCGACACGTTGCTGTTTTGCCAGTGCAGCTCGCCGTAAACTGTCTCTTGCATCGTCACCGGTAAAATCTGCATCGGCAGCTCAGGGTTTGGCTTTCCTTCACTAATCCGCCAGTTTTCACCGACATTCAATTCCAGATATTCAGCCGCTTCATTGTCGCGAACGATCTGCAAAATATGGCGGAAACAATGCACATCAATCTGGCTGGTGTTCAGCGCCTGCGAACACTGATACAACACCTCCAGACGGCGCTTGGCCTCGTGGAGATCGCGGGTTTTTTCTTCTACTGACGCTTCCAGCGAGCGGTACAATTTATGCAGTTCGCTCGACATCTGGTTAAAGGTTTTGGCCAGCAGTCCCAGCTCATTGGGCAGGCTGGTATCCAGCGGCGGTGAGCCGAACTGCCCGTGTTCAATACGCTGACTGGCGGTAACCAGCTGATTCAGTGGGGCAACGACCTGATGGCGTATGCGGCGCAGAGTAAAAAAGACCAGCGTGAAAATACCTATGCCGCCAGCCAGCGAAATCGCCACCACCAGCAACATTTTGCGCTCAGCGTAGTGCTGTAAAGCCAGCACGAACAGGTCTATCTGATTGACATAATTATCGATATTGGCCTGATACCACGGCAAATCACCCTTGCTGAGCCGATTATTCATCTCCAGCCAGTTGGCATTCAGATGCGCATAGCGGGTTTTTACTGCCTCTGGCACATACCAGACGTTGAGATTGGTTAATACCGGTGAATGCAGTGCCTGCTGGAACAGCTGACGATGCGCATTGAGTTGCGGACTGCCACTTTGCAAGTCGTAGCCCAGGCGGTAACTCTGCATACGCAGCGATCCGGCAATATTGATCGCCTCAGCGTCGCGCAAACTGCTCGCCAGAGTTAGCAGGGCGATACCCGTGGAAAGAATCGACAGCAGCACAATGTAAAAAAAGGCCCTGGCCAGACTGGCCGAGACGGGTCGTTTAACAATCACACGCGTCTTCTCCACATAAAATCATTAATGTTCCAGATTGTTGAAACGCAATTTAGTCAGTGATGGGATTATTTGATCTGCCACAGTTTATAGCGAAATAGTTACTTGTTCTGGGCACATGGACATTGCCGATTCCCCTGCAAGTCGGGTAATAACAACACTCATATAAAGAATAAGGTTTTTACAACCAAAAAAGAAGGTCGTTATGAATCGTTTTATTATGGCCAACAGTCAGCAATGTCTGGGTTGTCATGCTTGTGAAATTGCCTGTGTCATGGCTCACAATGATGAGCAACATGTCCTGAGCCAACACCATTTTCATCCCCGAATTACGGTTATCAAACATCAGCAGCAACGTAGTGCAGTGACCTGTCACCATTGCGAAGATGCGCCCTGTGCCCGTAGCTGCCCCAATGGCGCAATCAGCCATGTTGATGACAGCATTCAGGTCAATCAGCAAAAGTGTATTGGCTGTAAATCCTGTGTGGTGGCCTGTCCGTTTGGCACCATGCAGATTGTCCTGACACCCGTCACAGCGGGTAAAGTGAAAGCCACGGCACATAAATGCGACCTGTGCGCAGGGCGAGAAAACGGCCCCGCCTGTGTCGAAAATTGCCCGGCGGATGCGCTGCAACTGGTCACCGACGCCGCACTCTCCGGTATAGCGAAATCCCGCCGCTTGCGCACTGCACGTCAGGAGCATCAACCGTGGCATACCAGTACAGCGGTACAAGAAATGCCGGTAATGAGTAAAGTCGAGCAAATGCAGGCAACGCCCGCGCGCGGCGAGCCGGATAAACTGGCAATTGAAGCGCGCAAAACCGGCTTTGATGAAATTTATCTGCCGTTTCGCGCCGACCAGGCACAACGGGAAGCCTCGCGCTGCCTGAAGTGCGGCGAGCACAGCGTTTGTGAATGGACCTGTCCGCTGCATAACCATATTCCGCAGTGGATAGAACTAGTGAAAGCCGGAAATATCGACGCCGCCGTCGAGCTTTCTCACCAGACCAACACCCTGCCGGAAATTACCGGACGCGTCTGTCCGCAAGATCGTTTGTGTGAAGGCGCCTGCACCATTCGCGATGAGCACGGCGCGGTGACTATCGGCAACATTGAACGCTACATTTCAGATCAGGCGTTGGCGAAAGGTTGGCGTCCTGACTTAAGCCATGTCACCAAAGTGGACAAGCGAGTGGCGATTATCGGTGCGGGGCCTGCGGGGCTGGCCTGTGCGGACGTCCTGACCCGCAGTGGCGTGGAGGTGACGGTATACGATCGCCATCCAGAAATCGGTGGCTTGCTCACCTTTGGCATTCCTTCTTTCAAACTGGATAAATCGCTGCTGGCGCGCCGTCGGGAAATCTTCAGCGCAATGGGGATTCACTTCAAACTCAATTGTGAAGTGGGTAAAGATGTCTCTTTGGATTCGCTGCTCGAACAATACGACGCAGTCTTCGTTGGCGTAGGCACTTACCGTTCCATGAAAGCGGGCTTACCCAATGAAGATGCGCCGGGCGTTTATGACGCGCTGCCGTTCCTCATTGCTAACACCAAACAGGTGATGGGGCTTGAAGAGCTACCGGAAGAGCCGTTTATCAATACCGCCGGACTCAACGTCGTGGTACTGGGCGGCGGCGACACCGCGATGGACTGTGTGCGCACCGCGCTGCGCCACGGCGCAAGTAACGTCACCTGTGCCTATCGTCGTGATGAAGCTAACATGCCCGGTTCGAAAAAAGAGGTGAAGAACGCCCGAGAAGAGGGGGCTAACTTCGAATTTAACGTCCAGCCAGTGGCGCTTGAGCTGAATGAGCAAGGTCACGTCTGCGGGATTCGTTTCCTGCGCACGCGTCTTGGCGAGCCGGATGCACAAGGGCGTCGGCGTCCGGTGCCGGTGGAAGGCAGTGAATTTGTCATGCCAGCCGACGCGGTGATTATGGCGTTTGGTTTTAATCCGCATGATATGCCGTGGCTTCAGTCACATGGTGTAACGGTGGATAAATGGGGGCGCATCGTGGCTGATGTTGAAAGTCAGTACCGTTACCAGACGACGAACCCGAAAATCTTCGCTGGTGGCGATGCCGTGCGCGGTGCGGATCTCGTGGTGACTGCAATGGCGGAAGGGCGCCATGCGGCGCAGGGAATTATTGACTGGCTGGGGATAAAATCAGTCAAATCTCACTAATTCCATCCGCAGACAAACCCGACTTCACAGCGTAAGATACTTGTTCATTTCGCGCTGTGGAGTCGGTATGACGCAACAAATCACCCTCATCAAAGACAAAATTCTCTCCGATAACTATTTCACCCTGCACAACATTACCTACGATCTCACCCGCAAAGATGGCGAAGTTATCCGCCATAAACGTGAAGTTTACGATCGCGGCAATGGCGCGACGATCCTCCTGTACAACGCGAAGAAAAAGACCGTAGTTCTGATTCGTCAGTTCCGCGTCGCTACCTGGGTTAATGGCAATGAAAGCGGGCAGTTGATTGAAACTTGTGCCGGGTTGCTGGACAACGACGAACCCGAAGTGTGCATTCGCAAAGAAGCGATTGAAGAGACGGGCTATGAGGTTGGCGAAGTACGCAAATTATTTGAACTGTACATGTCGCCTGGCGGTGTGACCGAGCTAATCCACTTTTTTATCGCCGAATACAGTGACAGTCAGCGTGCTAACGCGGGGGGCGGCGTCGAAGATGAAGATATTGAAGTGCTCGAGCTGCCGTTCAGCCAGGCGCTGGAGATGATCAAAACCGGCGAGATACGTGACGGTAAGACGGTGTTATTGCTTAACTATTTGCAAACGTCACATTTAATGGACTGAAAAATAACAATAATATTTCGTTGTTTATTATTGGCTCAATCCGACAAATCCGATTGAGCCACGCTACCTGCGCAACGAAGATACGACTTGTGCTGTTTGTTTGAACTTCTGGGGTCGTACCGTCCATGCGCTATCGCATTTTCCTTCTCTTTTTTTTCGCTTTGTTGCCGACGTCTTTAGCGTGGGCAGCACCAGCGCAACGGACGTTTTCTGACTGGCAGGTCACCTGTAACAACCAAAATTTCTGCGTAGCGCGCAACACTGGCAATCATAATGGACTGGTGATGACTCTCAGTCGCAGTGCCGGGGCGCATACCGATGCCGTTTTACGTATTGAGCGCGGCGGGTTGAAGTCGCCGGATGCGTCGGAAGAGGCGATAGCGCCACGACTGCTGTTAGATGGCGAGCCGCTGGCGTTAAGCGGGGACAAGTGGCGGATTTCGCCGTGGTTATTAGTGACCGATGATACGGCGACCATCACCGCGTTTTTGCAAATGATTCAGGAAGGGAAGGCAATTACCTTACGCGACGGCGATCAGACCATTTCTCTTAATGGATTAAAAGCGGCGTTGTTGTTTATTGATGCCCAGCAAAAACGCGTTGGCAGTGAAACTGCGTGGATCAAGAAAGGAGACGAGCCGCCACTTAGCGTACCGCCTGCTCCTGCGCTGAAAGAGGTCGCTGTGGTAAACCCAACGCCGACGCCACTCTCACTCGAAGAACGTAACGATTTGCTGGATTACGGTAACTGGCGGATGAATGGCCTGCGCTGCTCGCTTGATCCGTTGCGTCGAGAGGTGAATGTCACTGCGCTGACCGATGATAAAGCATTGATGATGATTAGCTGTGAGGCGGGCGCCTATAACACCATTGATCTGGCGTGGATAGTGTCGCGTAAAAAGCCGCTGGCCTCGCGTCCGGTACGGTTACGTTTGCCGTTCAACAACGGTCAGGAAACGAATGAACTGGAGCTGATGAACGCGACATTTGATGAAAAATCGCGTGAACTGGTGACGTTAGCGAAAGGCCGTGGATTAAGTGATTGTGGTATTCAGACGCGCTGGCGTTTTGACGGCCAGCGTTTTCGTCTGGTGCGTTACGCCGCAGAACCCACCTGTGATAACTGGCATGGGCCAGACGCCTGGCCCACGTTGTGGATCACTCGTTAAACAAAATGACGGGAACATGTAGGCCGGATAAGACGCGTCAGCGTCGCATCCGGCAATCAGCATCCGGCAATCAGCATCCGGCAATCAGCATCCGGCAATCAGCATCCGGCGGTCAGTATCAGGCACCTTTCACTCCCAGTACCTTATGCGCTTTTGCCACAATATTCTCGGCGGTAAAGCCAAAGAACGGGAACAGTTTATCCGCCGGAGCAGATTCGCCATAACCCGTCATCCCGACAATCGCACCTTTCAGGCCGACGTATTTGTACCAGTAGTCGGCGATGCCTGCTTCCACCGCCACGCGAGCAGCAACGTTAGAAGGCAACACCGATTCCCGATATTCCTCATCCTGGGCATCGAAAATATCGGTCGAGGGCAGGGAAACCACGCGAACATTGCGACCTTCTCCCGCTAATTTCTCCGCCGCTTGCAGGGTGATTTCCATCTCTGAACCGGTAGCAATCAAAATAATATCCGGCTTGCCGCCGCTGTCTTTCAGCACATAACCGCCACGGGCAATCTCTTTTACCTGATCCGGCGTACGTTCCACCTGCGCCAGATTCTGCCTTGAGAGGATCAGCGCCGTCGGCCCGTTGTGGCGCTCAACCGCCAGCTTCCAGCCTACCGCTGCTTCCACCTGATCGCACGGTCGCCAGGTACTGAAATTCGGTGTTAAGCGCAAACTGGCCAGTTGCTCAACCGCCTGGTGCGTCGGGCCATCTTCGCCCAGACCAATCGAGTCATGGGTATAAACCATAATCTGCCGCGCTTTCATCAGCGCCGCCATCCGCGCGGCGTTGCGGGCGTATTCAACAAACATCAGGAACGTCGCGGTATACGGTACAAATCCACCGTGGTGCGCGATGCCGTTGGCGATGGCGGTCATACCAAATTCACGTACCCCGTAGTGAATATAATTCCCCGCCAGATCTTCCTTCAGCGACACAGAACCTTTCCAGATAGTGAGGTTACTTGGCGCCAGATCCGCCGAACCGCCGAGCAGCTCCGGCAGCATAGGGCCGTAAGCGTTAAGCGTATTTTGCGACGCCTTACGGGTAGCGATTTTCGCCGGATTTGCCTGCAACTCATTGATATATTTCTGAGTCGTTTTCTCCCAGTCTTTCGGCAAACCACCACTCATCCGGCGGGTAAACTCTTCTGCCAGTTGCGGATGAGCCTTTTTATACGCGGCAAACTTCTCATTCCAGCTCTGCTGCGCTTTTTCGCCTTTTTCGCGGGCATCCCAGGCGTGATAAATCTCTTTGGGGATCTCAAATGGCGGATGGTGCCAGCCCAGTTTTTGCCGTGCCAGCGCCACTTCCTCTTCACCCAACGGTGCGCCGTGCGCCTCTTCCTTACCCGCTTTATTAGGCGAACCAAAGCCAATTACCGTGCGGCAGATAATCAACGACGGCTTATCTTTCACGCTTTGCGCTTCGAGAATCGCTTCCTTCACCGCCTGCGGATCGTGACCGTCGATTTCATGGACAACATGCCAGTGATAGGCTTCAAAGCGTTTTGCCGTATCGTCGGTAAACCAGCCTTCGGTTTCACCATCAATGGAAATACCGTTGTGGTCGTAAAAGCCAATCAACTTGCCCAGCCCCAGCGTTCCCGCCAGCGAACAGACTTCGTGGGAGATACCTTCCATCAGGCAACCGTCGCCCATAAACACATAAGTGAAGTGATCGACAATCTCATGGTCCGGTTGGTTAAACTGCGCCGCCAGCGTGCGCTCCGCTATCGCCAGTCCGACCGCGTTCGCCAGTCCTTGCCCCAGCGGACCGGTGGTGGTTTCAACGCCTGGCGTATAGCCAATCTCCGGGTGACCTGGGGTTTTCGAATGCAACTGACGGAAGTTCTTCAGCTCTTCCAGCGGCAGGTCGTAACCGGTCAGATGCAGCAAACTGTAGAGCAGCATCGACGCGTGACCGTTGGAGAGAATAAAGCGGTCGCGATCATACCAGGTTGGATCGGTAGGATTATGTTTAAGAAAGTCGTTCCACAGCACTTCGGCAATATCGGCCATGCCCATCGGCGCGCCAGGATGACCAGAATTGGCTTTTTGCACCGCATCCATACTGAGCGCGCGAATCGCATTGGCAAGGTCTTTTCGGGACATATAACACTCCGTGGCTGGTTTATAGTTTGGCGGCAAGAAGATCTTCCAGTTTGCGTTGATCAACGGCGAACAGGCGGATGCCTTCAGACAGTTTTTCTACTGCCATCGCATCCTGATTGTGCTCCCAACGGAACTCCGCTTCGCTCATTGGAGCAGGGCGTGGGAATGTTTGAGAAGGCGGGATCAATTTGCGGACGACTGGCGAGACTTTTTCCTGCAACTCTTTCAGCAAGTTCGGCGCGATAGTCAGACGATCGCAACCGGTTAAAGCGAGGATTTGCTCGGTACGGCGGAAACTCGCGCCCATCACAATGGTTTCATAGCGGTGCTGCTTATAGTAGTCGTAGATATTACGCACCGACTTAACGCCCGGATCTTCTTCCACTACATACGGGTCCAGTGGCTTGCGCGCCTGATACCAGTCATAAATACGCCCGACAAACGGCGAAATCAGAAAAACGCCCGCTTCTGCACAGGCGCGTGCCTGAGCAAAGGAAAACAGCAGCGTCAGGTTGCAATTAATGCCTTCTTTTTCCAGCTCTTCTGCCGCGCGAATTCCTTCCCAGGTTGAAGCCAGTTTGATCAGAATGCGTGATTTCTCAACGCCCTGCTGCTGGTACAAATCCACCAGATGACGCGCTTTCTCAATACTCTTTTCTTTATCAAAAGAGAGGCGTGCGTCAACTTCTGTCGATACACGACCGGGTACGATTTTGAGAATTTCTGTACCGAAATTGACCGCCAGCTTATCGCAGGCAGCTACCACTTGTTGTTCCTGCGTTTGACCATTTTTTTTACCCCAGGCGATAGCATCGTCTATTAAATGCTCATATTGTGATAATCCGGCAGCCTTGAGTAATAACGAAGGATTGGTGGTGGCATCCTGAGGATGATAATGGCGAATGGACTCAATATCGCCGCTGTCTGCCACGACAGTGGTGAACTGTTTGATGCCGTCTAACTCGTTCATAGGAAATACTCCTTGAAAAGTAAAGTGTTAGGTGAGTGCGTTAATTCACACTTCTGAGAAATTTCGCTAATCGCATCAAAAAAGCATAGCAGACAGGCATGGTATTGCTGGATTAAGCAGGTAACATCAGTGTTATAGGATTATTGCCAAAATATTATTTTGATGAGGAGAGTTTGGACTTGCTCAAAGTCTGAAAGCTCCGGCAAGGTAATAATGTGCGCCATGTTGTGGGCTGAGGCAGTTGCCCGCTCATTTTTGTGAACGTTACGTGAAAGGAACAACCAAATGGATGACCAGTTAAAACAAAGTGCACTTGATTTCCATGAATTTCCAGTTCCAGGAAAAATCCAGGTTTCTCCTACTAAACCTCTGGCAACGCAGCGCGATCTGGCGCTGGCCTACTCACCTGGCGTCGCCGCGCCTTGTCTTGAAATCGAGAAAGATCCGTTAAAAGCCTACAAATATACTGCGCGCGGTAACCTGGTGGCGGTGATCTCCAACGGTACGGCGGTGCTGGGGTTAGGCAACATTGGCGCGCTGGCAGGCAAACCGGTGATGGAAGGCAAGGGCGTTCTGTTTAAGAAATTCGCCGGGATTGATGTGTTTGACATTGAGGTTGATGAACTCGACCCGGACAAATTTATCGAAGTGGTCGCTGCGCTGGAACCGACCTTTGGCGGCATCAACCTTGAAGACATTAAAGCGCCAGAATGCTTCTATATTGAGCAAAAACTGCGCCAGCGAATGAACATTCCGGTATTCCACGACGACCAGCACGGGACGGCAATCATCAGCACCGCCGCCATCCTCAACGGCCTGCGCGTGGTAGAGAAAAACATCTCCGACGTGCGGATGGTGGTTTCCGGCGCGGGGGCGGCCGCAATCGCCTGTATGAACCTGCTGGTGGCGCTGGGGCTGCAAAAACACAATATTGTAGTTTGTGACTCGAAAGGCGTTATCTATCAGGGGCGAGAGCCGAACATGGCGGAAACCAAAGCCGCTTACGCAGTGGTGGATGACGGCAAACGCACTCTCGACGATGTAATTGAAGGCGCGGATATTTTCCTTGGCTGTTCCGGCCCGAAAGTGCTGACACAGGAGATGGTGAAGAAAATGGCTCGCGCGCCGATGATCCTGGCGCTGGCGAATCCGGAACCGGAAATTCTGCCGCCGCTGGCGAAAGAAGTGCGTCCGGATGCCATCATCTGTACTGGTCGTTCCGACTACCCGAACCAGGTTAACAACGTCCTTTGCTTCCCGTTCATCTTCCGTGGTGCACTGGACGTTGGCGCAACCGCCATTAATGAAGAGATGAAACTGGCGGCGGTACGTGCGATTGCTGAACTGGCTCATGCGGAACAGAGCGAAGTGGTTGCTTCTGCCTATGGCGATCAGGATCTGAGCTTTGGCCCGGAATACATCATTCCTAAACCGTTCGATCCGCGTCTGATCGTCAAGATCGCGCCAGCGGTGGCAAAAGCGGCAATGGAGTCCGGTGTGGCGACGCGTCCGATTGCCGATTTTGATGTCTACATCGACAAACTGACCGAATTCGTTTACAAAACCAACCTGTTTATGAAGCCGATCTTCTCCCAGGCTCGCAAAGCGCCGAAGCGCGTGGTGCTGCCGGAAGGGGAAGAGGCGCGCGTGTTGCACGCGACTCAGGAACTGGTAACGCTGGGACTGGCGAAACCGATTCTTATTGGTCGTCCGAACGTAATCGAAATGCGCATTCAGAAGCTGGGCTTGCAGATCAAAGCGGGCGTTGATTTTGAGATCGTTAATAACGAATCCGATCCGCGCTTTAAAGAGTACTGGAGCGAATACTTCCAGATCATGAAACGTCGTGGGGTCACCCAGGAACAGGCGCAGCGTGCGCTGATCGGTAACCCGACAGTGATCGGTGCGATTATGGTTCAGCGTGGTGAAGCCGATGCGATGATCTGCGGTACGGTGGGGGATTATCACGAACACTTCGGTGTGGTGAAAAATGTGTTTGGTTATCGCGATGGCGTTCACACCGCTGGCGCAATGAACGCGCTGCTGCTGCCGAGTGGTAACACCTTTATTGCTGACACCTACGTCAACGATGATCCAGACGCAGAAGAGCTGGCGGAGATCACGCTGATGGCGGCAGAGACTGTTCGTCGTTTCGGTATTGAGCCGCGTGTTGCCTTACTGTCGCACTCCAACTTCGGTTCTTCAAACTGCCCGTCGTCCAGCAAAATGCGTAAAGCTCTGGAGCTGGTCAGGGAGCGTGCGCCAGAACTGATGATTGATGGCGAAATGCACGGTGATGCGGCGCTGGTGGAAGCGATTCGCAACGACCGGATGCCGGACAGCCCCCTGAAAGGTTCCGCCAATATTCTGGTGATGCCGAATATGGAAGCTGCCCGTATTAGTTACAACTTACTACGTGTTTCCAGCTCAGAAGGCGTTACCGTCGGCCCGGTGCTGATGGGCGTGGCGAAACCGGTTCACGTATTAACGCCAATCGCATCGGTACGTCGTATTGTCAACATGGTGGCGCTGGCCGTGGTTGAAGCGCAAACCCAGCCGCTGTAATTCTTTCTTAACTCTTACGCTTACCCTGAATATTCAGGGTAAGCGGTTTATCGCAATATATCAGAAGGGATTATTACTTGTTTTTCGAATAATAAAGCGCGCCCTATAAAAATAAATCAATATCAATTTAATTATATTCATGTGCTGTACATGAAAATTTATGCATTAGATAAAATATCTCTCCATTCTTAGTGATCTACCTCACCTTTTAAACTCCCTTGCCGAATTTTGTTATTTACTCTGACGAAAAATTGTCACGATAGCGCCAGATTTTTCACAGGCGGCGACTCATGGATAAAGAACGCATCATTCAGGAATTTGTTCCCGGTAAACAGGTCACGCTGGCGCATTTAATTGCGCATCCCGGCGAGGAGCTGGCGAAGAAAATCGGCGTTCCCGATGCTGGCGCAATCGGCATTATGACGCTAACTCCCGGTGAAACAGCGATGATCGCCGGCGATTTAGCACTGAAAGCCGCCGATGTGCATATCGGTTTTCTTGACCGTTTTAGCGGCGCGCTGGTGATTTATGGCTCGGTGGGCGCGGTAGAAGAAGCGTTATCACAAACTGTCAGCGGTTTAGGGCGCTTATTAAATTATACGCTTTGTGAAATGACCAAAAGTTAATGCGAGGCATTCATGAAACGAATTGCGTTTGTGGGTGCTGTCGGGGCAGGAAAGACAACGTTATTTAATGCGTTGCAGGGAGATTATACCCTCGCGCGAAAAACGCAGGCTGTGGAATTTAATGATAAGGGTGATATTGATACGCCAGGTGAATATTTTAGCCATCCCCGCTGGTATCACGCCTTAATTACCACGCTACAGGATGTGGACATGCTGATATATGTCCACGGCGCGAATGACCCGGAAAGCCGATTACCTGCCGGGTTGCTGGATATTGGCGTCACTAAACGGCAAATCGCCGTCATCAGTAAAACGGACATGCCGGATGCTGACGTCGCCGCAACGCGACAGTTATTGCGCGAGACTGGCTTTGAAGAGCCGATTTTCGAGTTAAACAGCCACGACCCGCAAAGCGTGCAGCAACTGGTGGATTATCTGGCATCTCTCACCGAACAGGAGGAAGCAGGTGAAAAAACTCATCACAGCGAATGATATTCGTGAAGCACATGCGCGCGGCGAACAGGCAATGTCCGTGGTTCTGCGCGCCAGCATTATTACTCCGGAAGCCCGTGAAGTGGCGGATCTACTGGGGGTTACCATCAACGAATGCGATGAATTGACACCGGTAACGGCGTCCGTTCCTGCCAGCGCGCCTGCCGATAAAACCGAAAGTCAGCGCATTCGCGAAACCATCATTGCCCAACTGCCGGAAGGCCAGTTTACCGAAAGCCTGGTCGCGCAACTGATGGAAAAAGTGATGAAGGAAAAGCAGTCGCTGGAGCAGGGCGCGATGCAGTCGAGCTTTAAATCAGTGACCGGCAAAGGCGGCATCAAAGTGATTGATGGCGGCAGCGTGAAGTTTGGGCGTTTTGACGGCGCGGAACCTCAATGCGTCGGGTTGACCGATCTGGTTACCGGAGATGACGGCAGCAGCATGGCTGCCGGTTTCATGCAGTGGGATAACGCCTTCTTCCCGTGGAAGCTGAACTACGACGAAATCGACATGGTACTGGAAGGTGAACTGCACGTTCGCCACGAAGGCGAAACCATGATCGCCAAAGCAGGCGACGTGATGTTTATCCCGAAAGGCTCCAGCATCGAATTTGGTACGACATCCAGCGTGAAATTCCTGTATGTCGCCTGGCCGGCTAACTGGCAATCCCTATGAAAGATTTCATTACCGAAGCATGGCTAAGAGCGAACCATACGCTCAGCGAAGGCGCAGAGATCCATCTCCCTGCGCACAGTCGCCTGACGCCCTCTGCCCGGGAGTTACTGGAAAGCCGCCATCTGCGCATCAAGTTTATTGACGAGCAGGGCAGCCTGTTTGTTGACGATGAACAGCAGCAGCCGCAGCCCGTTCACGGGCTGACCAGTAGCGATGAATATACGCAGGCGTGCTGCGAACTGTGCCACCAGCCAGTGGTAAAAAAGCCGGATACGCTGACTCACCTGTCGGCGGAAAAAATGGTCGCCAAAAGCGATCCGCGCCTCGGTTTTCGCGCTGTTCTCGACAGCACCATTGCGCTGGCAGTGTGGCTGCAAATTGAACTGGCGGAGCCCTGGCAGCCATGGCTGGCGGACATCCGTTCGCGTCTTGGCAACATTGTGCGCGCCGATGCGCTGGGAGAACCGCTGGGCTGCCAGACGATTGTCGGGCTTTCTGACGAAGATCTGCATCGGCTTTCCCATCAGCCGCTGCGTTATCTCGACCACGATCATCTGGTGCCGGAAGCCAGCCACGGACGCGATGCGGCGTTGCTGAATCTGCTACGCACCAAAGTGCGTGAAACCGAAACCGTAGCGGCGCAGGTGTTTATCACCCGCAGTTTTGAAGTATTACGCCCGGACATCTTGCAGGCGCTGAACCGCCTTTCCAGCACGGTTTACGTGATGATGATCCTGAGCGTGGCGAAGCCGCCGCTAACGGTGAAGCAGATCCAACAACGACTGGGAGAGACGCAATGATTATTGAACGTTGCCGTGAACTGGCGTTGCGAGCGCCCGCCAGAGTGGTTTTTCCGGATGCGTTAGATCAACGTGTGCTGAAAGCTGCGCAATATTTACATCAACAAGGTCTGGCAACGCCCATTCTGGTCGCCAATCCGTTTGAACTTCGTCAGTTTGCGCTCAGTCACGGTGTGGCGATGGACGGGCTACAGGTGATTGATCCACATAGCAACTTTGCGATGCGGGAAGAATTTTCCCACCGCTGGCTCGCCCGTGCAGGTGATAAAACGCCGCCGGACGCGCTGGATAAACTCACCGACCCGCTGATGTTCGCCGCCGCAATGGTCAGCGCCGGTAAAGCGGATGTCTGTATCGCGGGCAACCTCTCTTCCACGGCGAATGTGCTGCGTGCCGGATTACGCATTATTGGTTTGCAGCCGGGCTGCAAAACGCTCTCCTCCATTTTCCTGATGCTGCCGCAGTACAGCGGTACGGCGTTGGGCTTTGCCGATTGCAGCGTGGTGCCACAGCCGACGGCAGCGCAACTGGCGGATATCGCGCTTGCCAGCGCCGATACCTGGCAGGCCATCACCGGAGAAGAGCCGCGCGTAGCGATGCTGTCGTTTTCCAGCAACGGCAGCGCCCGTCACCCCTGCGTTGCTAACGTTCAGCAGGCGACCGAAATCGTCCGGGAACGCGCGCCACAACTGGTGGTGGATGGCGAGTTGCAGTTTGACGCCGCCTTCGTGCCGGATGTCGCGGCGCAAAAAGCACCTGCCAGCCCGCTACAGGGCAAAGCGAATGTAATGGTTTTTCCGTCGCTGGAGGCAGGAAATATTGGCTACAAAATCGCACAACGACTCGGCGGATATCGTGCCGTCGGACCGTTGATACAAGGGCTTGCCGCGCCGCTGCACGATCTCTCTCGTGGCTGTAGCGTGCAGGAAATTATCGAACTGGCGCTGGTGGCAGCCGTACCGCGCCAGACAGAAGTGAACCGCGAAAGCAGTTTACAAACACTGGTTGAATGAACGGTCCCGTTCTGGACCCCTATAAAGAGGAAAACACAATGGAAGCATTAGGAATGATCGAAACCCGGGGCCTGGTTGCACTGATTGAGGCTTCTGACGCGATGGTTAAAGCTGCGCGCGTCAAACTGGTTGGTGTTAAGCAGATTGGCGGCGGCCTGTGTACTGCGATGGTTCGCGGTGATGTTGCTGCCTGTAAAGCGGCGACCGATGCCGGTGCCGCAGCGGCACAGCGTATTGGCGAGCTGGTATCTGTCCACGTTATCCCGCGTCCGCACGGCGACCTGGAAGAAGTCTTCCCGATCGGCCTGAAAGGCGACAGCAGCAACCTGTAATCACCTTGTGTGACGTCGATTCGGGCGTCACGCTCTCTCCTTTTTCTATTTACCTTCTGCGGAGGGTAGGGGGAGCTTTTACCTGAAATACGCCACGGAGGCGGGTATGAAACTGGCAGTCGTCACTGGACAAATTGTTTGTACCGTACGCCATCACGGACTGGCGCATGACAAATTGCTGATGGTGGAAATGATTGATTCACAGGGAAATCCTGACGGGCAGTGTGCCGTCGCCATCGACAATATTGGCGCGGGAACCGGGGAGTGGGTGTTGCTGGTGAGCGGCAGTTCCGCCCGCCAGGCGCATAAAAGCGAAACGTCTCCGGTCGATCTGTGTGTAATTGGCATCGTCGATGAAGTGGTGTCTGGCGGTCAGGTAATTTTCCACAAATAAGGCAGAACATCATGAATCAACAGGATATTGAACAGGTGGTGAAAGCGGTACTGCTGAAAATGCAAAGCAGCGACGCGCCGTCCGCCGCCGTTCATGAGATGGGCGTTTTTGCTTCCCTGGATGACGCCGTTGCGGCAGCCAAAGTTGCCCAGCAAGGGTTAAAAAGCGTGGCGATGCGCCAGTTAGCCATTGCTGCCATTCGTGAAGCAGGCGAAAAACACGCCAGAGATTTAGCGGAACTTGCCGTCAGTGAAACCGGCATGGGTCGCGTTGAAGATAAATTTGCCAAAAACGTTGCTCAGGCGCGCGGTACGCCGGGCGTAGAGTGCCTCTCTCCGCAGGTGCTGACGGGCGACAACGGCCTGACGTTAATTGAAAACGCGCCCTGGGGCGTAGTGGCTTCGGTGACGCCTTCCACTAATCCGGCGGCAACCGTGATTAATAACGCCATCAGCCTGATTGCTGCGGGCAACAGCGTCATTTTTGCCCCGCATCCGGCGGCGAAAAAAGTCTCTCAGCGGGCGATTACGCTGTTCAACCAGGCGATTGTCGCCGCAGGCGGGCCAGAAAACTTACTGGTGACCGTGGCAAATCCGGATATCGAAACCGCGCAACGCTTGTTCAAGTTTCCGGGCATCGGCCTTTTGGTGGTGACCGGCGGCGAAGCGGTAGTAGAAGCGGCGCGCAAACACACCAATAAACGTCTGATAGCCGCAGGTGCAGGCAACCCGCCGGTGGTGGTGGATGAAACCGCCGACCTCGCCCGTGCCGCTCAGTCCATCGTCAAAGGCGCTTCTTTCGATAACAACATTATTTGTGCCGATGAAAAGGTACTGATTGTCGTCGATAGCGTAGCCGATGAACTGATGCGTCTGATGCAAGGCCAGAACGCGGTGAAACTGACCGCAGAGCAGGCGCAGCAGCTACAACCGGTGTTGCTGAAAAATATCGACGAGCGTGGAAAAGGCACCGTCAGCCGTGACTGGGTAGGTCGCGATGCCGCGAAAATCGCGGCGGCAATCGGCCTGAACGTCCCGCAAGAAACACGATTGCTGTTTGTGGAAACCACCGCAGAACATCCGTTTGCCGTGACCGAACTGATGATGCCGGTGCTGCCCGTCGTGCGCGTCGCCAACGTGGCGGATGCCATTGCGCTGGCGGTGAAACTGGAAGGTGGTTGCCACCACACGGCGGCAATGCACTCGCGCAACATCGACAACATGAACCAGATGGCGAACGCCATTGATACCAGCATTTTCGTTAAGAACGGACCGTGCATTGCCGGACTGGGGCTGGGTGGGGAAGGCTGGACCACCATGACCATCACCACGCCAACTGGTGAAGGGGTAACCAGCGCACGGACGTTTGTCCGCCTGCGTCGTTGTGTATTAGTCGATGCGTTTCGCATTGTTTAAGGAGTAACAGATGGCGCACGACGAACAATGGCTCACCCCACGTCTGCAAACGGCGGCAACGCTGTGTAACCAGACGCCTGCCGCGACGGAATCTCCGCTGTGGCTGGGGGTGGATCTGGGCACTTGCGATGTGGTGTCGATGGTTGTCGATCGCGAAGGCCAGCCGGTGGCGGTATGCCTCGACTGGGTCGATGTGGTTCGCGACGGCATCGTCTGGGATTTCTTCGGTGCGGTCACCATTGTTCGTCGCCATCTCGACACCCTCGAGCAGCAATTCGGTCGCCGTTTTAGCCATGCGGCAACGTCATTTCCCCCAGGTACGGATGCGCGTATTTCCATCAACGTGCTGGAATCTGCCGGACTGGAAGTGAGCCATGTGCTGGATGAGCCAACCGCAGTCGCGGATCTGCTGCAACTGGACAACGCCGGTGTAGTGGATATCGGCGGCGGCACTACCGGCATTGCCATCGTGAAAAAGGGCAAAGTGACTTATTCAGCGGATGAAGCGACCGGTGGACATCACATCTCTCTGACTCTTGCCGGAAATCGTCGTATTCCTCTGGAAGAGGCGGAACAGTACAAGCGCGGTCACGGCGAAGAGATTTGGCCTGTGGTGAAACCGGTGTACGAAAAAATGGCGGACATTGTCGCGCGGCATATCGCGGGGAAGGGCATTACTGATTTATGGCTGGCGGGCGGCTCCTGTATGCAACCGGGCGTGGCGGAGCTGTTTCGCAAACAATTCCCGGCATTACAGGTGCATTTACCGCAGCACAGTCTGTTTATTACCCCGCTGGCGATCGCCAGTAGCGGGCGAGAGAAAGCGGAGGGGATCTATGCAAAATGAATTGCAGACCGCGCTCTTTCAGGCATTCGATGCCCTGAATCTGCAACGGGTAAAAACATTTAGCGTCCCGCCGGTGACGCTTTGCGGCTCTGGCGCGGTGAGCAGTTGCGGACAGCAAGCGCAAATGCGCGGGTTGAAACATCTGTTCGTGATGGCAGACAGCTTTTTGCATCAAGCGGGGATGACCGCTGGGCTGACGCGTAGCCTGGCGGTAAAAGGTATCGCCATGACGCTCTGGCCGTGTCCGGTGGGCGAACCGTGCATTACCGACGTGTGTGCGGCTGTGGCGCAGTTGCGTGAATCAGGGTGTGATGGGGTGATTGCGTTTGGCGGTGGATCGGTGCTCGATGCGGCGAAAGCCGTGGCGTTGCTGGTGACGAATCCCGATAGCACGCTGGCAGAGATGTCAGAAACCCGCGTTCTGCAACCGCGCCTGCCGCTGATAGCCATTCCTACTACCGCCGGAACCGGCTCTGAAACGACCAACGTAACGGTGATTATCGACGCGGTGAGCGGGCGCAAGCAGGTGTTAGCCCATGCCTCGCTGATGCCGGATGTGGCGATCCTCGACGCCGCGCTAACCGAAGGCGTGCCGTCGCATGTGACGGCGATGACCGGCATCGACGCGTTAACCCATGCCATTGAAGCGTATAGCGCACTGAACGCCACACCGTTTACCGACAGTCTGGCGATTGGCGCCATTGCGATGATTGGTAAATCGTTGCCGAAAGCGGTGGGCTACGGGCACGACCTTGCCGCGCGCGAAAGTATGTTGCTCGCATCATGCATGGCGGGAATGGCGTTTTCCAGTGCGGGGCTTGGGTTGTGCCACGCGATGGCGCATCAGCCAGGGGCGGCGCTGCATATTCCGCACGGTCTGGCGAACGCCATGCTGCTGCCAACGGTGATGGAGTTTAACCGGATGGTATGCCGCGAACGTTTTAGCCAGGTAGGCAGGGCGCTGCGAACTAAAAAATCCGACGAGCGTGATGCTATTAACGCGGTTAGTGAGCTGATTGCGGAAGTAGGGATCGATAAACGGCTGGGCGATGTTGGTGCGGCATCTGCGCATTACGGCGCATGGGCGCAGGCCGCGCAGGAAGATATTTGTCTGCGCAGTAATCCGCGTACCGCCAGCCTGGAACAGATTGTCGGCCTGTACGCAGCGGCGCAATAAACGTGCACGAACAGTCCCCTTGCCCTTTGTGGAGAGGGGCTGGGTGAGGGGAACAAATTGGCACCGGTGCAAACAATTACCCTCACCCCGGCCCTCTCCCTGAAAGGGCGAGGGGGAAAACAGTGCTGAAGTTGACAGTTAAGCAGCTTTGTCAGCAATGCGTTTTCAGACTGATGACAAAGCCATAAATGTGCGCGAACAGTCCCCTCGCCCCTTTGGGGAGAGGGTTAGGGTGAGGGGAACAAATTGGCACCGGTGCAAACAATTACCCTCACCCCGGCCCTC
>NZ_JABWNC020000011.1:0-143993 GCF_013368855.2 Escherichia sp. 93.0816
GCACGACCTTGCCAAGGTCGGGGTCGCGAGTTCGAGTCTCGTTTCCCGCTCCAAAATTTGAAAGTGTTGTAAAGCACAGACCACCCAAGCGGGAATAGCTCAGTTGGTAGAGCACGACCTTGCCAAGGTCGGGGTCGCGAGTTCGAGTCTCGTTTCCCGCTCCAAATTCTCCTCTCAATAAACTATCCACAGCGACGCGATGCGTTATTGCTGGTTTTTGTTGTCTCTGACAAACTCTTGTAAACAGAGTTATCCACAGGTTCAGGCTGTAATCTTAATTTCAGAAAAACTTCGCACGGTGAATAGTAAATTATTAACGTGTTGATATTTAAATTGAAAATTAAGGTTTCGATTTGTCGTATTGATCGCTTGACGATTTTTTCCGGCTTGAATTGCAATGCGTTTTTATTTTTATTCACAAGCTGTGGATGAATCAGGCGTCGCGTGGTAAGCCCTTTTCAATCACCCGAACAAGACGCTGTTTTTTCGGTAGTTGAACCTCAACCACGCAGGCATTTCGTCGCTCGATTTGCTGCGTAATCGCCCACGCTATGTGTTCATCAAGAAGTGGATGCTCACCTTTACGACTTTCCAGCGCCGCCAGAATCGCTTCATCCCAGGGCGCATTGCCTAATGCTACGGCGATATTACGCAGCCAGCGCAGGTGGCCTATACGGCGGATCGCTGAACCTTCTGTTATTTTTAAAAACTTCTCTTCGCTCCAGGCGAATAACTCAATGAGTTCCGGTGCGTGTAGTGGTTTGCGTGGGCTGAAATCGTCTTCAGTTGTCAGTTGCGAATAGCGATTCCACGGGCAGATAAGCTGGCAGTCATCGCAACCGTAAATACGGTTTCCCATTAACGGGCGTAACTCTTCCGGGATTGCCCCTTCCAGTTCTATCGTCAGATAAGAAATGCAGCGGCGAGCATCTACGGTATATGGCTCGACGATGGCTCCGGTCGGGCAAATCGTCATACAGGCCACGCATTTACCGCATCCTTCCTCGACCGGTTGATCCACAGGTAACGGAATATCAACCAGCAGTTCGCCTAAAAAGAAGAACGAACCAGCTTCGCGATTGAGGATAAGTGAGTGCTTACCTGTCCAGCCAAGTCCCGCTTTTTCAGCCAACGGGCGCTCAAGAACAGGCGCAGAATCGACAAACGGTCTAAAATTCAGCGAAACACAATGTTGCTGAATCATCTCGCCCAGCTTTTTGAGTCGGTTGCGCAGAAGTTTGTGATAGTCACGGCCCAGCGCATAACGGCTAACATAGCCGAGTTTGGGATTTTTCAGCGTGCTGGCAAATGCGGCGTTGGCAGGCAGGTAATTCATCCGCACGCTGATCACACGCAGCGTACCGGGCAATAACTCGTGGGGGCGGGCGCGCAGCATACCGTGACGTGCCATCCAGTCCATTTCGCCGTGGTATTGTTTGTCCAGCCATGCTTGCAGTTTTGGCTCGGACTCGCTGAGATCGGTGTCGGTAATACCCACCTGCTGAAAGCCCAGTTCCAGCCCCCACTGTTTAATTTTTTGCGCTAACTGATTGAGATCGAGGGGCTCTGACATGACGGACCATACAATGAAGAAAAACCCCGTAAGTATACCACACACTGTCTGGCACGCCGACGATATCCGACGTGGTGAACGCGAAGCGGCAGACGCGCTGGGGCTAACGCTCTATGAGCTGATGCTTCGCGCGGGTGAAGCCGCGTTTCAGGTGTGTCGTTTGGCTTATCCTGACGCCCGCCACTGGCTGGTGCTGTGCGGTCATGGCAATAACGGCGGCGATGGCTACGTGGTCGCGCGGCTGGCAAAAGCGGTCGGTACTGAGGTTACGTTACTGGCCCAGGAGAGCGACAAACCGTTACCGGAAGAGGCTGCGCTGGCACGCGAAGCATGGTTAAACGCGGGAGGCGAGATCCATGCCTCGAATATTGTCTGGCCCGAGTCGGTAGATCTGATTGTTGATGCGCTGCTCGGCACAGGATTGCAGCAAGCGCCCCGCGAATCCATTAGCAAATTAATCGACCATGCTAATTCCTGTCCCGCGCCGATTGTGGCGATTGATATCCCTTCCGGCCTGCTGGCACAAACCGGAGCCACGCCAGGCGCGGTGATCAACGCCGATCACACCATTACTTTTATTGCGCTGAAACCAGGTTTGTTAACCGGCAAAGCACGGGATGTTACCGGGCAACTGCATTTTGACTCGCTGGGACTGGACAGTTGGCTGGCAAGTCAGGAGACGAAAATTCAGCGGTTTTCTGCAGAACAACTTTCTCACTGGCTGAAACCGCGTCGCCCGTCTTCGCATAAAGGCGATCATGGGCGGCTGGTGATTATCGGTGGCGATCACGGCACGGCAGGGGCTATTCGTATGGCGGGAGAAGCGGCGCTGCGTGCTGGTGCTGGTTTGGTCCGAGTACTGACCCGCAGTGAAAACATTGCGCCGCTGCTGACTGCACGACCGGAATTGATGGTGTACGAGTTGACGGAGAAATCTTTAACTGAAAGCCTGGAATGGGCCGATGTGGTGGTGATTGGTCCCGGTCTGGGCCAGCAAGAGTGGGGGAAAAAAGCCCTGCAAAAAGTGGAGAATTTTCGCAAACCGATGTTGTGGGATGCCGATGCATTGAACCTGCTGGCAATCAATCCCGATAAGCGTCACAATCGCGTGATCACGCCGCATCCTGGCGAGGCCGCACGGTTGTTGGGCTGTTCCGTCGCTGAAATTGAAAGTGACCGCTTACATTGCGCCCAACGTCTGGTACAACGTTATGGCGGCGTAGCGGTGCTGAAAGGTGCCGGAACCGTGGTCGCAGCAAACCCTGATGACTTAGGCATTATTGATGCCGGGAATGCAGGCATGGCCACTGGCGGCATGGGCGATGTGCTCTCTGGTATTATTGGCGCATTGCTTGGGCAAAAACTGTCGCCATATGATGCCGCCTGTGCTGGATGTATCGCACACGGCGCGGCGGCTGACGTGCTGGCGGCGCGTTTTGGTACGCGCGGGATGCTGGCAACCGATCTCTTTTCCACGCTACAGCGTATTGTTAACCCGGAAGTGACTGATAAAAACCATGATGAATCGAGTAATTCCGCTCCCTGATGAGCAGGCAACATTAGACCTGGGCGAGCGGGTAGCCAAAGCCTGCGATGGCGCAACCGTAATCTATCTGTATGGCGATTTAGGCGCAGGTAAAACCACCTTTAGCCGGGGCTTTTTACAGGCTCTGGGTCATCAGGGTAATGTCAAAAGCCCCACTTATACGCTGGTCGAACCCTATACGCTCGACAACTTAATGGTTTATCACTTTGATTTGTACCGCCTTGCCGATCCCGAGGAGCTGGAGTTTATGGGGATCCGCGATTATTTTGCCAACGATGCCATCTGCCTGGTGGAGTGGCCACAACAAGGTACAGGTGTTCTTCCTGACCCGGATGTCGAAATACACATTGATTATCAGGCACAAGGCCGTGAGGCGCGCGTGAGTGCGGTCTCCTCTGCGGGTGAATTGTTGCTGGCGCGTTTAGCCGGTTAACCTTTGAAGGTGGCGGGATGATGTATCGCATCAGAAATTGGTTGGTAGCGACGTTGATGCTGCTGTGCGCGCAGGCTGGCGCTGCTACGCTCTCTGATATTCAGGTTTCTAATGGCAATCAACAGGCGCGGATAACGTTAAGTTTTATTGGCGATCCTGACTATGCATTTAGCCATCAAAGCAAACGCACCGTGGCGCTCGATATCAAACAAACGGGCGTGATTCAGGGGCTGCCGTTGTTGTTCAGCGGTAATAATCTGGTGAAGGCGATTCGCTCTGGAACGCCAAAGGATGCGCAATCGCTGCGGCTGGTGGTCGATCTCACCGAAAACGGTAAAACCGAAGCGGTGAAGCGGCAGAATGGCAGCAATTACACCGTTGTCTTTACGATTAACGCCGATGCGCCGCCACCGCCTCCTCCGCCGCCAGTGGTTGCTAAACGTGTTGAAACGCCAGCCGTTGTCGCACCGCGCGTCAGCGAACCGGCGCGCAATCCGTTTAAAACCGAGAGCAACCGGGCTACGGGTGTCATCAGTAGCAATACGGTGACGCGTCCAGCAGCGCGCTCGACGGCTAACACTGGCGATAAAATTGTCATCGCTATTGATGCCGGACACGGTGGTCAGGATCCTGGCGCTATCGGTCCTGGCGGTACGCGGGAGAAAAATGTCACCATCGCCATCGCGCGTAAATTGCGTACTTTGCTCAATGATGATCCGATGTTTAAGGGTGTTTTAACCCGTGACGGGGATTACTTTATCTCGGTGATGGGGCGCAGCGATGTGGCACGTAAGCAAAACGCCAATTTCCTTGTGTCGATTCACGCTGATGCCGCACCGAACCGCAGTGCTACCGGCGCTTCCGTGTGGGTGCTCTCTAACCGTCGTGCAAACAGTGAAATGGCAAGCTGGCTGGAACAGCACGAGAAACAGTCGGAGTTGCTGGGCGGGGCAGGCGATGTGCTGGCGAACAGTCAGTCTGACCCGTATTTAAGCCAGGCGGTGCTGGATTTACAGTTCGGTCATTCCCAGCGGGTAGGGTATGATGTGGCGACCAGTATGATCAGTCAGTTGCAACGCATTGGCGAAATTCATAAACGTCGACCAGAACACGCCAGCCTTGGCGTTCTGCGTTCGCCGGATATCCCGTCAGTACTGGTCGAAACCGGTTTTATCAGCAACAACAGCGAAGAACGTTTGCTGGCGAGCGACGATTACCAACAACAGCTGGCAGAAGCCATTTACAAAGGCCTGCGCAATTACTTCCTTGCGCATCCGATGCAGTCTGCGCCGCAGGGCGCAACGGCACAAACGGCCAGTACGGTGACGACGCCCGATCGCACGCTGCCAAACTAAGGATTATTGATGCCAATTCAGGTCTTACCGCCACAACTGGCGAATCAGATTGCCGCAGGTGAGGTGGTCGAGCGACCTGCGTCGGTAGTCAAAGAACTGGTGGAAAACAGCCTCGATGCGGGTGCGACGCGTATCGATATTGATATCGAACGCGGTGGGGCGAAACTTATCCGCATTCGTGATAACGGCTGCGGTATCAAAAAAGATGAGCTGGCGCTGGCGCTGGCTCGTCATGCCACCAGTAAAATTGCCTCTCTGGACGATCTCGAAGCCATTATCAGCCTGGGCTTTCGCGGTGAGGCGCTGGCGAGTATCAGTTCGGTTTCCCGTCTGACGCTCACTTCACGCACAGCGGAACAGCAGGAAGCCTGGCAGGCTTATGCCGAAGGGCGCGATATGGACGTGACGGTTAAACCAGCGGCGCATCCGGTGGGAACAACGCTGGAGGTGCTGGATCTGTTCTACAACACCCCGGCGCGGCGCAAATTCCTGCGCACCGAGAAAACCGAATTTAACCATATCGATGAAATCATCCGCCGCATCGCGCTGGCACGTTTTGACGTCACTATCAACTTATCGCATAACGGCAAAATCGTACGCCAGTACCGCGCAGTGCCTGAAGGCGGGCAAAAAGAGCGCCGTTTAGGGGCGATTTGTGGCACCGCTTTTCTCGAACATGCGCTGGCGATTGAATGGCAGCACGGCGATCTCACGCTGCGCGGCTGGGTAGCAGATCCGAATCACACCACGCCCGCACTGGCGGAAATTCAGTATTGCTACGTGAATGGGCGCATGATGCGCGATCGCCTGATCAATCATGCGATCCGCCAGGCCTGCGAAGACAAACTGGGCGCCGATCAACAACCGGCGTTTGTGCTGTATCTGGAGATCGACCCGCATCAGGTGGATGTCAACGTGCACCCCGCCAAACACGAAGTGCGTTTCCACCAGTCGCGTCTGGTGCATGACTTTATCTATCAGGGTGTGCTGAGCGTGCTACAACAGCAACTGGAAACGCCGCTGCCGCTGGATGATGAACCACAATCTGCACTGCGCGCCATCCCGGAAAACCGCGTAGCCGCAGGGCGTAATCATTTTGCAGAACCGGCAGTTCGTGAACCGGTAGCTCCACGCTACACTCCTGCGCCAGCATCAGGTAGTCGCCAGTCTGCTCCCTGGCCGAACGCGCAACCGGGCTACCAGAAACAGCAAGGTGAAGTGTATCGCCAGCTTTTGCAAACGCCTGCGCCGACGCTCAAACCAAAAGCGCCAGAACCTCAGGAACTTACGCTGGCATCGAATGGTCAAAGCTTTGGTCGGGTGCTGACTATCGTCCATTCCGACTGTGCGCTGCTGGAGCGCGACGGCAACATTTCACTTTTAGCCCTGGCGGTAGCGGAACGCTGGTTGCGTCAGGTGCAACTGACGCCGGGGGAATCGCCAGTTTGCGCTCAACCGTTGCTTATTCCGTTGCGGTTAAAAGTCTCTGGTGAAGAAAAATCGGCATTAGAAAAAGCGCAGTCTGCTCTGGCGGAGTTAGGCATTGAATTTCAGTCTGATGCGCAGCATGTGACCATCAGAGCCGTGCCTTTACCCTTACGCCAACAAAATTTACAAATCTTGATTCCTGAACTGATAGGCTACCTGGCGAAGCAGTCCGTATTCGAACCTGGCAATATTGCGCAGTGGATTGCACGAAATCTGATGAGCGAACACACACAGTGGTCAATGGCTCAGGCTATTACCCTGCTGGCGGATGTAGAACGGTTATGTCCGCAGCTTGTGAAAACGCCGCCGGGTGGTCTGTTACAATCTGTTGATTTACATCCGGCGATAAAAGCCCTGAAAGATGAGTGATATCAGTAAGGCGAGCCTGCCTAAGGCAATTTTTTTGATGGGGCCGACGGCCTCCGGTAAAACGGCGTTAGCCATTGAGCTGCGTAAAATTTTACCAGTAGAGTTGATAAGCGTTGATTCTGCCCTTATTTACAAAGGGATGGATATCGGGACGGCGAAGCCGAACGCTGAAGAGTTACTCGCCGCGCCGCACCGATTGCTGGATATTCGCGATCCGTCGCAGGCTTATTCGGCTGCTGATTTTCGTCGCGATGCGCTGGCGGAAATGGCCGATATCACGACGGCGGGGCGGATCCCGCTGTTAGTGGGCGGTACTATGTTGTATTTCAAGGCGTTACTTGAGGGGTTGTCGCCGCTACCGTCGGCGGACCCGGAAGTACGAGCCAGAATTGAGCAACAAGCGGCAGAGCAAGGTTGGGAGTCATTGCATCGTCAACTGCAGGAGATAGATCCTGTTGCGGCAGCAAGGATTCATCCAAATGATCCACAAAGGCTTTCCCGGGCACTGGAAGTTTTTTTCATTTCGGGTAAAACTTTAACGGAACTGACGCAAACGTCAGGAGACGCTCTACCGTATCAGGTGCATCAGTTCGCCATCGCCCCGGCGAGCCGTGAACTGCTCCATCAACGAATTGAGCAGCGTTTTCATCAGATGTTGGCTTCAGGTTTTGAAGCAGAAGTCCGGGCGCTTTTTGCCCGAGGAGATTTGCATACGGATTTGCCTTCCATTCGTTGCGTGGGTTATCGCCAGATGTGGTCTTACCTTGAAGGCGAAATCTCATACGATGAAATGGTTTATCGAGGTGTTTGCGCCACGAGACAGTTGGCGAAGCGGCAGATAACCTGGCTGCGTGGTTGGGAAGGGGTTCACTGGCTTGACAGTGAAAAACCAGAACAGGCGCGTGACGAAGTATTACAGGTTGTTGGTGCTATCGCAGGCTGAATGTGTACAATTGAGACGTATCGTGCGCAATTTTTTCAGAATCGAAAGGTTCAAAGTACAAATAAGCATATAAGGAAAAGAGAGAATGGCTAAGGGGCAATCTTTACAAGATCCGTTCCTGAACGCACTGCGTCGGGAACGTGTTCCAGTTTCTATTTATTTGGTGAATGGTATTAAGCTGCAAGGACAAATCGAGTCTTTTGATCAGTTCGTGATCCTGTTGAAAAACACGGTCAGCCAGATGGTTTATAAGCACGCGATTTCTACTGTTGTCCCGTCTCGCCCGGTTTCTCATCACAGTAACAATGCCGGTGGCGGTACTAGCAGTAACTACCATCATGGTAGCAGCGCGCAGAATACTTCCGCGCAACAGGACAGCGAAGAAACCGAATAAGGTTTCGGGCTGTTTTTTTACACGGGGAGCCAGCGATCCTGCGTTCCCCGCTGATCTATTTAGAGGGTTTTACGCTTGTTTGACCGTTATGATGCTGGTGAGCAGGCGGTGCTGGTACACATCTATTTTACGCAAGACAAAGATATGGAAGACCTCCAGGAGTTTGAATCTCTGGTTTCTTCCGCCGGTGTCGAAGCATTGCAGGTGATTACCGGTAGCCGTAAAGCGCCACACCCAAAGTATTTTGTAGGTGAAGGTAAAGCAGTTGAAATTGCGGAAGCTGTCAAAGCGACGGGTGCTTCGGTCGTTCTTTTTGACCATGCCCTGAGCCCAGCGCAAGAGCGTAACCTGGAGCGTTTGTGCGAGTGTCGTGTCATCGACCGCACCGGCCTTATTTTAGATATTTTCGCCCAACGTGCGCGTACCCATGAGGGTAAGTTGCAGGTTGAGCTGGCGCAGCTGCGCCATCTGGCTACGCGCCTGGTGCGTGGCTGGACCCACCTTGAAAGACAGAAAGGCGGGATCGGTTTGCGTGGTCCGGGTGAAACCCAGCTCGAAACCGACCGTCGTTTGTTGCGTAATCGCATCGTGCAGATACAGTCGCGCCTGGAAAGAGTTGAAAAGCAGCGTGAGCAGGGGCGGCAATCGCGTATCAAAGCCGACGTTCCTACTGTTTCGCTGGTGGGATATACCAACGCCGGTAAATCTACCCTTTTCAATCGCATCACCGAAGCGCGGGTCTACGCGGCAGACCAGTTGTTTGCCACCCTCGACCCGACGTTGCGGCGTATTGATGTCGCGGATGTCGGTGAAACCGTGCTGGCAGATACCGTAGGGTTTATTCGCCACTTGCCGCACGATCTGGTGGCGGCGTTTAAAGCCACGTTACAAGAGACGCGGCAAGCCACATTGCTGCTGCACGTCATTGATGCGGCAGATGTGCGTGTACAAGAAAACATCGAAGCGGTGAATACGGTTCTTGAAGAGATTGATGCTCACGAGATCCCGACCCTGCTGGTGATGAACAAGATCGATATGCTGGAAGATTTCGAACCGCGTATTGATCGGGACGAAGAGAACAAACCGATCCGTGTCTGGCTTTCTGCGCAGACCGGAGCGGGGATACCACAGCTTTTTCAGGCTTTGACGGAGCGGCTTTCCGGTGAGGTGGCGCAGCATACATTGCGTCTGCCGCCGCAGGAAGGGCGTCTGAGAAGTCGTTTTTATCAGCTTCAGGCAATAGAAAAAGAGTGGATGGAGGAGGACGGCAGTGTAAGTCTGCAAGTTCGTATGCCGATCGTTGACTGGCGTCGCCTCTGTAAACAAGAACCGGCGTTGATCGATTACCTGATCTAACCGGCAAAGCGTCTGAAGCGTGGAGTCATATCCTCTGGCGTCGAAAGACAACAGGGATCACCGCATAACAAATATGGAGCACAAACATGGCGTGGAATCAGCCCGGTAATAACGGACAAGACCGCGACCCGTGGGGAAGCAGCAAACCTGGCGGCAACTCTGAGGGAAATGGAAACAAAGGCGGTCGCGATCAAGGGCCACCTGATTTAGATGATATCTTCCGCAAACTGAGCAAAAAGCTCGGTGGTCTGGGCGGCGGTAAAGGCACTGGATCTGGCGGTGGCAGTTCATCGCAAGGCCCGCGCCCGCAGCTTGGCGGTCGTGTCGTTACCATCGCAGCGGCAGCGATTGTCATTATCTGGGCGGCCAGTGGTTTCTACACCATTAAAGAAGCCGAACGCGGCGTGGTAACACGCTTTGGTAAATTTAGCCATCTGGTTGAACCTGGTCTGAACTGGAAACCAACATTTATCGATGAAGTAAAACCGGTGAACGTGGAAGCCGTGCGTGAACTGGCTGCTTCTGGTGTGATGCTGACGTCGGACGAAAACGTGGTACGCGTTGAGATGAACGTGCAGTACCGCGTCACCAATCCGGAAAAATATCTGTATAGCGTAACCAGCCCGGATGACAGTCTGCGTCAGGCTACCGACAGCGCCCTGCGTGGGGTTATCGGTAAATACACCATGGATCGCATTCTGACGGAAGGTCGTACCGTGATTCGTAGCGATACTCAGCGCGAACTGGAAGAGACGATTCGTCCGTATGACATGGGTATCACTCTGCTGGACGTCAACTTCCAGGCTGCTCGTCCGCCGGAAGAAGTAAAAGCAGCGTTTGACGATGCGATTGCCGCACGTGAAAACGAACAGCAATACATTCGTGAAGCAGAAGCGTATACCAACGAAGTTCAGCCGCGTGCGAACGGTCAGGCGCAACGTATCCTCGAAGAGGCGCGTGCGTACAAGGCTCAGACTATCCTGGAAGCCCAGGGTGAGGTCGCGCGCTTTGCTAAGCTTCTGCCGGAATATAAAGCCGCGCCGGAAATTACTCGCGAGCGTCTGTATATCGAGACGATGGAAAAAGTGTTGGGCAATACCCGCAAAGTGCTGGTTAACGACAAAGGTGGCAACCTGATGGTTCTGCCGTTAGACCAGATGCTGAAAGGGGGTAACGCGCCTGCGGCGAAGAGCGACAACGGTGCCAGCAATCTGCTGCGTCTGCCGCCAGCCTCTTCCTCCACGACCAGTGGGGCAAGCAACACGTCGTCCACCAGTCAGGGCGATATTATGGACCAACGCCGCGCCAACGCGCAGCGTAACGACTACCAGCGTCAGGGGGAATAACGATGCGTAAGTCAGTTATCGCGATTATCATCATCGTGCTGGTAGTGCTTTACATGTCTGTCTTTGTCGTCAAAGAAGGTGAGCGCGGTATTACGCTGCGTTTTGGTAAGGTACTGCGTGACGATGACAACAAACCTCTGGTTTATGAGCCGGGTCTGCATTTCAAAATACCGTTCATTGAAACGGTGAAAATGCTCGACGCGCGTATTCAGACCATGGACAACCAGGCCGACCGCTTTGTGACCAAAGAGAAGAAAGACCTGATCGTCGACTCTTACATCAAATGGCGCATCAGCGATTTCAGCCGTTACTACCTGGCAACGGGCGGTGGCGACATTTCGCAAGCGGAAGTGCTGTTGAAACGTAAGTTCTCTGACCGTCTGCGTTCTGAAATTGGTCGCCTGGATGTGAAAGACATCGTCACCGATTCCCGTGGTCGTCTGACCCTGGAAGTGCGTGACGCGCTGAACTCTGGTTCTGCGGGTACTGAAGATGAAGTCACTACCCCAGCAGCGGATAACGCCATTGCCGAAGCGGCAGAGCGTGTAACGGCTGAGACGAAGGGCAAAGTTCCGGTCATCAACCCGAACAGTATGGCGGCGCTGGGTATTGAAGTTGTCGATGTGCGTATTAAGCAGATCAACCTGCCGACCGAAGTGTCTGAAGCGATCTACAACCGTATGCGCGCTGAGCGTGAAGCGGTAGCGCGTCGCCATCGTTCACAAGGTCAGGAAGAAGCAGAAAAATTGCGCGCGACTGCCGACTATGAAGTGACCAGAACGCTGGCAGAAGCAGAGCGTCAGGGGCGTATCATGCGCGGTGAAGGCGACGCTGAAGCTGCCAAGCTGTTTGCTGATGCATTCAGCAAAGATCCGGACTTCTACGCTTTCATCCGTAGCCTGCGTGCCTACGAGAATAGCTTCTCCGGTAATCAGGACGTGATGGTCATGAGCCCGGACAGCGATTTCTTCCGCTACATGAAGACGCCGAGTTCCGCGACACGTTAAGATAACGACTGCGGTACAGGTAAATAAAGCCACCGCATCCTCAGGGATGTCGGTGGTTTTCTTTTTCTATAAGGACAATGAATGAATTCGACAATCTGGCTGGCGCTTGCTCTGGTTTTGGTGCTGGAAGGTTTAGGGCCGATGCTTTACCCGCAGGCGTGGAAGAAGATGATCTCTGCGATGACCAATTTACCCGATAATATTTTACGTCGTTTTGGTGGTGGACTTGTGGTTGCGGGCGTTGTGGTCTACTACATGTTGAGGAAAACGATTGGCTGAACAAAAAATAGACTGATTAAGGTCATTTTTGGATGCAAAAAGTGCTGTAACTCTGAAAAAGCGATGGTAGAATCCATTTTTAAGCAAACGGTGATTTTGAAAAATGGGTAACAACGTCGTCGTACTGGGCACCCAATGGGGTGACGAAGGTAAAGGTAAGATCGTCGATCTTCTGACTGAACGGGCTAAATATGTTGTACGCTACCAGGGCGGTCACAACGCAGGCCATACTCTCGTAATCAACGGTGAAAAAACCGTTCTCCATCTTATTCCATCAGGTATTCTCCGCGAGAATGTAACCAGCATCATCGGTAACGGTGTTGTGCTGTCTCCGGCCGCGCTGATGAAAGAGATGAAAGAACTGGAAGACCGTGGCATCCCCGTTCGTGAGCGTCTGCTGCTGTCTGAAGCATGTCCGCTGATCCTTGATTATCACGTTGCGCTGGATAACGCACGTGAGAAAGCGCGTGGCGCGAAAGCGATCGGCACCACGGGTCGTGGTATCGGGCCTGCTTATGAAGATAAAGTAGCACGTCGCGGTCTGCGTGTTGGCGACCTTTTCGACAAAGAAACCTTCGCTGAAAAACTGAAAGAAGTGATGGAATATCACAACTTCCAGTTGGTTAACTACTACAAAGCTGAAGCGGTTGATTACCAGAAAGTTCTGGATGATACGATGGCTGTTGCCGACATCCTGACTTCTATGGTGGTTGACGTTTCTGACCTGCTCGACCAGGCGCGTCAGCGTGGCGATTTCGTCATGTTTGAAGGTGCGCAGGGTACGCTGCTGGATATCGACCACGGTACTTATCCGTACGTAACTTCTTCCAACACCACTGCTGGTGGCGTGGCGACCGGTTCCGGCCTGGGCCCGCGTTATGTTGATTACGTTCTGGGTATCCTCAAAGCTTACTCCACTCGTGTGGGTGCAGGTCCGTTCCCGACTGAACTGTTTGATGAAACTGGCGAGTTCCTCTGCAAGCAGGGTAACGAATTCGGCGCAACTACGGGTCGTCGTCGTCGTACCGGCTGGCTGGACACCGTTGCCGTTCGTCGTGCGGTACAGCTGAACTCCCTGTCTGGCTTCTGCCTGACCAAACTGGACGTACTGGATGGTCTGAAAGAGGTGAAACTCTGCGTGGCTTACCGTATGCCGGATGGTCGCGAAGTGACCACCACTCCGCTGGCAGCTGACGACTGGAAAGGTGTAGAGCCGATTTACGAAACCATGCCGGGCTGGTCTGAATCCACCTTCGGCGTGAAAGATCGTAGCGGCCTGCCGCAGGCGGCGCTGAACTACATCAAGCGTATCGAAGAGCTGACTGGTGTGCCGATCGATATCATCTCTACCGGTCCGGATCGTACTGAAACCATGATTCTGCGCGACCCGTTCGACGCGTAATTCTGGTGAGCCCGGCAGATATTTTGCCTGCTGGGCTAGCAGTGTGATACATTACTGCGTCGAGTAAGCCATTACGCTTTCCGACGCAGTGTTAAATCCTCGCTTTTTTCCTTCCCCAAACTGAAATAAATTAGCGACACAGCTTGTGGCTGGTTTATCATCAATGTAAATGTATTTTTTCCCGATTTCCCTTTTGAGGTTGATGTGCAGTTAACGAGTTTCACTGATTACGGATTACGTGCGCTGATCTACATGGCGTCATTGCCAGAAGGGCGGATGACCAGTATTTCTGAAGTGACAGACGTCTACGGCGTCTCCCGTAATCATATGGTCAAAATAATCAATCAACTTAGTCGTGCCGGCTACGTGACTGCTGTTCGTGGAAAAAATGGCGGCATTCGCCTGGGTAAACCAGCGAGTGCGATACGTATTGGTGATGTGGTGCGCGAGCTGGAACCCTTATCGCTGGTGAATTGCAGCAGTGAGTTTTGCCACATTACACCTGCCTGTCGGTTGAAACAGGCACTTTCTAAGGCCGTGCAAAGTTTTCTTACGGAACTGGATAACTACACGCTTGCCGATTTGGTTGAAGAGAATCAACCGCTTTATAAATTATTGCTGGTGGAGTGACGAAAATCTTCATCAGAGATGACAACGGAGGAACCGAGATGTCACAAGATCCTTTCCAGGAACGCGAAGCTGAAAAATACGCGAATCCCATCCCTAGTCGGGAATTTATCCTCGAACATTTAACCAAACGTGAAAAACCGGCCAGCCGTGATGAGCTGGCGGTAGAACTGCACATTGAAGGCGAAGAGCAGCTTGAAGGCCTGCGTCGCCGCCTGCGCGCGATGGAGCGCGACGGTCAACTGGTCTTCACTCGCCGTCAGTGCTATGCGCTGCCGGAACGCCTCGACCTGGTGAAAGGTACAGTTATTGGTCACCGTGATGGCTACGGCTTTCTGCGGGTTGAAGGACGTAAAGATGATTTGTATCTCTCTAGCGAGCAGATGAAAACCTGCATTCATGGCGATCAGGTGCTGGCGCAGCCGCTGGGCGCTGACCGTAAAGGTCGCCGTGAAGCGCGTATTGTCCGCGTACTGGTACCAAAAACCAGCCAGATTGTTGGTCGCTACTTTACCGAAGCGGGCGTCGGCTTTGTGGTTCCTGATGACAGCCGTCTGAGCTTCGATATCTTAATCCCGCCAGATCAGATCATGGGCGCGCGGATGGGCTTTGTGGTGGTGGTCGAACTGACTCAACGCCCGACTCGCCGTACCAAAGCTGTGGGTAAAATCGTCGAAGTGCTTGGCGATAATATGGGCACCGGCATGGCGGTTGATATCGCTCTGCGCACCCATGAAATCCCGTACATCTGGCCACAGGCCGTTGAGCAACAGGTTGCCGGACTGAAAGAAGAAGTGCCGGAAGAAGCAAAAGCGGGTCGTGTCGATCTGCGCGATTTACCGCTGGTCACCATTGATGGCGAAGACGCCCGTGACTTTGACGATGCGGTTTACTGCGAGAAAAAACGCGGCGGCGGCTGGCGTTTATGGGTCGCGATTGCAGACGTCAGCTACTATGTGCGTCCGCCAACCCCGCTGGACAAAGAAGCGCGTAACCGTGGTACGTCGGTCTACTTCCCGTCGCAGGTTATCCCGATGCTGCCGGAAGTGCTCTCTAACGGCCTGTGCTCGCTCAACCCGCAGGTAGACCGCCTGTGTATGGTGTGCGAGATGACGGTTTCGTCGAAAGGCCGCCTGACTGGCTACAAATTCTACGAAGCGGTGATGAGCTCTCACGCGCGTCTGACCTACACCAAAGTCTGGCATATTCTGCAGGGCGATCAGGATCTGCGCGAGCAGTACGCACCGCTGGTTAAGCATCTCGAAGAGTTGCATAACCTCTATAAAGTGCTGGATAAAGCCCGTGAAGAACGCGGCGGGATCTCGTTTGAGAGCGAAGAAGCGAAGTTCATTTTCAACGCTGAACGCCGTATTGAACGTATCGAACAGACTCAGCGTAACGACGCGCACAAATTAATTGAAGAGTGTATGATTCTGGCGAATATCTCGGCGGCACGTTTCGTTGAGAAAGCCAAAGAACCGGCACTGTTCCGTATTCACGACAAGCCGAGCACCGAAGCGATTACCTCTTTCCGTTCAGTGCTGGCGGAGCTGGGGCTGGAGCTGCCGGGCGGTAACAAGCCGGAACCGCGTGACTACGCGGAGCTGCTGGAGTCGGTTGCCGATCGTCCTGATGCAGAAATGCTGCAAACCATGCTGCTGCGCTCGATGAAACAGGCGATTTATGACCCGGAAAACCGTGGTCACTTCGGCCTGGCATTGCAGTCCTATGCGCACTTTACTTCGCCGATTCGTCGTTATCCTGACCTGACGCTGCACCGCGCCATTAAGTATCTGCTGGCGAAAGAGCAGGGGCATCAGGGGAATACCACTGAAACCGGTGGCTACCATTATTCGATGGAAGAGATGCTGCAACTGGGTCAGCACTGTTCGATGGCTGAACGCCGTGCCGACGAAGCAACGCGCGATGTGGCTGACTGGCTGAAGTGTGACTTCATGCTCGACCAGGTAGGTAACGTCTTTAAAGGCGTAATTTCCAGCGTCACTGGCTTCGGTTTCTTTGTTCGTCTGGATGACTTATTCATCGATGGTCTGGTTCACGTCTCTTCGCTGGACAACGACTACTATCGCTTTGATCAAGTCGGACAACGCCTGATGGGGGAATCCAGCGGCCAGACTTATCGTCTGGGCGATCGCGTGGAAGTCCGCGTCGAAGCGGTTAATATGGACGAGCGCAAAATCGACTTTAGCCTGATCTCCAGCGAACGCGCACCGCGCAACGTCGGTAAAACGGCGCGCGAGAAAGCGAAAAAAGGCGATGCAGGCAAAAAAGGCGGCAAGCGTCGTCAGGTCGGTAAAAAGGTAAACTTTGAGCCAGACAGCGCCTTCCGTGGTGAGAAAAAAACGAAGCCGAAAGCGGCGAAGAAAGACGCGAAAAAAGCGAAAAAG
Source organism: Escherichia sp. 93.0816 (assembly GCF_013368855.2). Lineage (NCBI taxonomy): Bacteria > Pseudomonadati > Pseudomonadota > Gammaproteobacteria > Enterobacterales > Enterobacteriaceae > Escherichia > Escherichia sp. 93.0816. The sequence goes on from NZ_JABWNC020000011.1 coordinate 16,527, forward strand.
CCATCGGCTAAAACGCAGAAAATAGCCGCTGCAACCAAAGCGAAGCGTGCGGCGAAGAAAAAAGTGGCAGAGTGATCATTACCCTCTTCAAACAGAAGAGGGTTAGTATTATGACCAACGCAAAAATTCACTCGGACAGTCCCCTCGCCCCTTTGGGGAGAGGGTTAGGGTGAGGGGAACTGGCCAGCACTGGCGCGTATAATTGCCCTCACCCGGGCTCACTCGCCTTCCAGGGGGAGAAAACCGTGCCCACGTTAACGAGTGAACTTGTTTGTCAGCAATCTCGCTCTCTTCAAAAAGAAGAGGGTGAATTATCCGTAGGCCAGATAAGCGTAGCGCATCAGGCAAAACGTAAACAACGAGTACATTAATGAGCGAAATGATTTACGGCATCCACGCAGTGCAGGCCCTGCTGGAGCGCGCCCCTGAACGTTTTCAGGAAGTCTTTATTTTAAAAGGCCGTGAAGATAAACGTCTGTTGCCGCTGATTCACGCCCTTGAGTCCCAGGGCGTGGTTATCCAGCTGGCAAACCGCCAATATCTCGACGAGAAAAGCGACGGTGCCGTGCATCAGGGCATTATCGCCCGCGTGAAGCCTGGACGTCAGTATCAGGAAAACGATCTGCCGGATCTGATCGCTTCGCTCGATCAACCGTTCCTGCTGATCCTCGACGGTGTAACCGATCCGCATAACCTCGGCGCGTGCCTGCGTAGCGCGGACGCCGCTGGCGTTCATGCAGTGATTGTGCCGAAAGATCGCTCCGCCCAGCTCAACGCCACGGCGAAAAAAGTGGCCTGTGGTGCGGCAGAAAGCGTTCCGCTGATTCGGGTGACTAACCTGGCGCGCACCATGCGTATGTTGCAGGAAGAGAACATCTGGATCGTCGGTACGGCAGGTGAAGCGGACCATACGCTTTATCAGAGCAAAATGACCGGTCGTCTGGCGCTGGTGATGGGCGCGGAAGGTGAAGGTATGCGTCGCCTGACCCGTGAACATTGCGATGAACTGATTAGTATTCCGATGGCAGGTAGCGTTTCTTCCCTGAACGTTTCGGTTGCGACCGGAATTTGCTTATTTGAAGCAGTTCGCCAGCGTAGCTAATTCTTCTGAATTATGAAAAACCATCCATATTTGGATGGTTTTTTTTTATCTATAGCTGGTAAGATAATTACGCTCTATAAATATTCATTTTATTAATAATTAAATTTAATCTATATGGAATAATATATGACATGGAATCCGTTGGCGCTGGCGGCGGCGCTGCAAGCTGTACCTGAACAAAATATTGATATAACAAATAGCGAAAACGCATTAATTATTAAAATGAATGATTATGGCGATTTGCAGATCAATATTCTTTTTACTTCTCGCCAGATGATTATCGAAACCTTCATTTGTCCGGTTTGTTATATCAGCAATCCAGATGAATTTAATACCTTTCTATTAAGAAATCAGAAGATTATGCCGCTGTCATCGGTAGGGATCTCCAGTGTGCAACAGGAAGAGTATTACATCGTTTTCGGGGCGTTATCGCTTAAATCTTCCCTTGACGACATTCTGCTGGAGATAACCACACTGGTGGATAACGCCTTGGATCTGGCTGAAATTACTGAAGAATATTCACACTAATTACAAGGATTCGTATTTATGGGGATTTTAAAAAGTTTATTTACGCTGGGTAAATCATTTATCGCACAGGCGGAAGAGTCCATTGAAGAAACCCAGGGTGTGCGGATGCTGGAGCAACATATTCGCGACGCTAAAGCTGAACTGGATAAAGCCGGAAAATCGCGCGTCGATCTGCTGGCGCGAGTGAAATTGAGCAACGACAAACTGAAAGATTTACGCGAACGTAAAGCGGGTCTGGAAGCCCGTGCGCTGGAAGCGTTAAGTAAGAATGTTAATCCGTCGTTGATTAACGAAGTTGCTGAAGAAATCGCGCGTCTTGAGAATCTCATTACCGCTGAAGAACAAGTATTGTCGAATCTGGAAGCCTCCCGCGATGGCGTGGAAAAAGCGGTTGCGGCGACGGCACAGCGTATTGCCCAATTTGAACAACAAATGGAAGTCGTTAAGGCCACTGAAGCTATGCAACGTGCGCAGCAGGCTGTGACGACATCTACAGTCGGCGCGTCTTCCAGCGTTTCGACAGCGGCAGAGTCATTAAAACGCCTGCAAACGCGTCAGGCTGAACGTCAGGCTCGACTGGATGCCGCCGCACAGCTGGAGAAAGTCGCAGACGGTCGCGATCTTGATGAAAAGCTGGCGGAAGCCGGAATTGGCGGCACCAATAAAAGCAGTGCCCAGGATGTGCTGGCGAGACTGCAACGCCAACAGGGTGAGTAATTTTTTTGCCAGCCTCACTGCAAGGCTGGCAACTATTTTAAGGATAAAATATGTCTGGTTTTTTCCAGCGCCTGCTTGGCAAGGATAATAAGCCTGCTATCGCTCGCGGTCCGCTGGGACTCCATCTCAATAGTGGTTTTACGCTCGACACGTTAGCGTTTCGTTTACTGGAAGAGGCATTGCTGATCGAGTTACCGGGTGAAGAATATACCGTGGCCGCCGTCAGCCGCATCGATCTGGGCGGCGGTAGCCAGATTTTCCGCTATTACACTTCTGGCGATGAATTTCTGCAAATTAACACCACCGGCGGCGAAGATATTGATGACATTGATGATATCAAGCTCTTTGTCTATGAAGAGAGCTACGGTATCAGCAAAGAAAGCCACTGGCGCGAGGCGATCAACGCCAAAGCGATGGGGGCGATTACCTTAAACTGGCAGGAAAAACGCTGGCAGAGATTTTTTAACAGTGAAGAACCGGGAAATATTGAACCCGTTTACATGCTGGAAAAAGTAGAAAATCAAAACCATGCCAAATGGGAGGTGCATAATTTTACCATGGGTTATCAACGGCAGGTGACCGAAGATACTTACGAATATTTGCTGTTAAATGGTGAGGAATCATTTAACGACCTCGGCGAGCCGGAGTGGCTATTTTCTCGCGCGCTGGGTGTCGATATCCCACTGACATCACTTCATATTATTGGTTAATTACAGGGACGTTTATAATGCATATACTGGATTCACTCCTTGCTTTTAGCGCCTATTTTTTTATCGGCGTAGCTATGGTGATTATCTTTCTTTTTATCTATTCCAAAATTACTCCGCATAATGAATGGCAGTTGATCAAGAATAATAACACTGCGGCGTCGCTGGCGTTCAGTGGCACGTTGTTGGGTTACGTTATTCCCTTATCCAGTGCGGCAATCAATGCGGTGAGTATTCCAGATTATTTTGCCTGGGGCGGAATCGCACTGGTGATTCAGTTACTCGTTTTTGCTGGCGTCAGACTTTATATGCCGGCATTAAGCGATAAAATTATTAATCACAACACTGCGGCAGGAATGTTTATGGGAACCGCCGCGCTGGCTGGCGGTATTTTTAACGCAGCTTGTATGACATGGTAATGGACGATCATGGCCAGAAAACGCAAATCAAGAAATAACAGTAAAATTGGTCACGGAGCGATCAGCCGCATTGGTAGACCGAATAATCCTTTTGAACCGCGTCGCAATCGTTACGCACAAAAATACTTAACGTTGGCGCTAATGGGCGGTGCCGCTTTTTTCGTATTGAAAGGATGTGCCGATAGTAGCGACGTCGATAACGACGGCGACGGAACGTTTTATTCGACAGTGCAGGATTGTATTGATGATGGTAATAATTCAGACATCTGTGCGCGTGGCTGGAACAATGCCAAAGCGGCATTTTATGCCGATGTTCCGAAGAATATGACTCAGCAGAATTGTCAGTCTAAGTACGAAAATTGCTACTACGACAATGTTGAACAGAGCTGGATTCCAGTCATTTCAGGATTTTTGTTAAGCCGGGTTATTCGTAAAGATCGCGATGAGCCGTTCGTCTATAACAGCGGAGGATCCTCATTTGCTTCGCGCCCCGTCTGGCGCAGCACTTCCGGTGATTACTCCTGGCGCTCCGGTTCTGGCAAAAAAGAGTCTTACTCCTCGGGCGGCTTTACCACCAGAAAAGCCTCAACGGTTTCTCGCGGCGGCTATGGTCGTTCTTCCAGCGCCCGTGGGCATTGGGGAGGGTAATTATGCTGAGACATAACGTCCCTGTACGGCAGGATCTTGACCAGATTGCCGCCGACAACGGTTTCGACTTTCATATCATCGATAATGAGATCTATTGGGATGAGAGTCGAGCCTATCGCTTTACTCTGCGCCAGATAGAAGAGCAGATCGAAAAACCAACCGCAGAGTTACATCAGATGTGTCTTGAGGTGGTGGAGCGTGCCGTTAAAGATGAACAGATCCTGACGCAACTGGCGATCCCGCCGTTGTACTGGGATGTGATCGCTGAAAGCTGGCGTGCGCGCGATCCTTCGCTGTATGGCCGTATGGATTTTGCCTGGTGTGGTAATGCGCCGGTGAAGCTGCTGGAGTACAACGCCGATACGCCGACTTCGTTGTATGAGTCGGCATATTTCCAGTGGCTATGGCTGGAGGATGCGCGGCGTAGCGGCGTTATTCCACGTGACGCCGATCAGTACAATGCCATTCAGGAACGCCTGATCTCGCGCTTTAGCGAGCTTTATAGCCGGGAGCCGTTTTATTTTTGCTGCTGTCAGGATACCGACGAAGACCGGACTACCGTGCTCTACTTGCAGGACTGTGCTCAGCAGGCAGGGCAGGAGTCCCGGTTTATTTATATTGAAGATCTCGGTCTGGGCGTCGGCGGCGTGTTGACCGATCTTGATGATAACGTCATTCAGCGCGCATTTAAGCTGTATCCGCTGGAGTGGATGATGCGTGACGATAACGGTCCTCTGCTGCGCAAGCGCCGTGAGCAATGGGTGGAGCCGTTATGGAAAAGCATATTGAGTAATAAAGGGTTAATGCCGTTGCTGTGGCGCTTCTTCCCTGGGCATCCTAACCTTCTGGCATCCTGGTTTGAGGGCGAAAAACCGCAGATTGCCGCTGGCGAAAGCTACGTACGTAAACCGATCTACTCGCGCGAAGGTGGTAACGTCACCATTTTCAACGGTCAGAATAATGTCGTTGACCATGCTGATGGTGATTACGCCGATGAACCGATGATCTACCAGGCGTTTCAACCGCTGCCGCGATTTGGCGATAGCTACACACTGATTGGTAGCTGGATTGTCGATGATGAAGCGTGCGGAATGGGGATCCGTGAAGATAACACGCTGATCACTAAAGACACCTCACGTTTTGTTCCGCATTACATTGCTGGTTAAGAATGTTTTAGCAATCTCTTTCTGTCAGGAATCCGTGGCAGTGACCATACTAATGGTGACTGCCATTGATGGAGGGAGACACAGTGCACTGGCAAACTCACACCGTTTTCAATCAACCTATACCATTAAATAACAGCAACTTATACCTGTCTGATGGCGCGCTCTGTGAAGCGGTAACGCGTGAAGGTGCTGGCTGGGATAGCGATTTTCTTGCCAGTATTGGTCAGCAACTAGGAACGGCTGAATCCCTTGAACTGGGGCGGCTGGCAAATGTGAATCCGCCTGAATTGTTGCGCTACGATGCGCAGGGACGCCGTCTGGACGATGTGCGTTTTCACCCTGCCTGGCACCTGCTGATGCAGGCGTTATGTACCAATCGGGTGCACAATCTGGCCTGGGAAGAAGACGCTCGCTCTGGCGCATTTGTGGCGCGGGCGGCGCGTTTTATGATACACGCGCAGGTTGAGGCCGGATCGTTATGCCCGATAACCATGACCTTTGCCGCCATGCCATTGTTGTTACAGATGCTACCTGCGCCGTTTAAGGACTGGAGCACGCCGTTGTTGAGCGATCGCTACGATTCCCACCTATTACCCGGTGGGCAAAAACGCGGCCTGTTGATTGGCATGGGAATGACGGAAAAGCAGGGCGGCTCTGATGTTATGAGCAATACCACACGGGCAGAGCGTCTGGAAGATGGCTCTTATCGGCTGGTGGGGCATAAATGGTTTTTCTCGGTGCCGCAAAGCGATGCGCATCTGGTGCTGGCGCAGACCACGGGTGGTTTGTCCTGCTTTTTTGTGCCGCGCTTTCTGCCTGATGGGCAACGGAATGCGATTCGCCTGGAGCGGCTGAAAGACAAGCTGGGTAATCGCTCCAACGCCAGTTGCGAAGTGGAGTTTCAGGATGCCATCGGTTGGTTATTGGGTCAGGAAGGAGAAGGTATTCGCCTGATCCTGAAAATGGGCGGGATGACGCGTTTTGATTGCGCCCTGGGTAGCCATGCCATGATGCGCCGTGCATTCTCGCTGGCGATTTATCATGCACATCAACGCCATGTTTTTGGTAATCCATTGATCCAACAGCCCCTTATGCGTCATGTCTTAAGTCGCATGGCACTTCAGCTTGAAGGGCAAACGGCGTTGCTGTTTCGTCTTGCGCGAGCGTGGGATCGGCGTGCCGATGCTAAAGAAGCCCTGTGGGCGCGCTTATTCACTCCAACGGCGAAGTTTGTGATTTGCAAAAGTGGTATGCCGTTTGTGGCCGAAGCGATGGAGGTGCTGGGCGGCATTGGTTATTGCGAGGAGAGCGAGCTGCCGCGTCTTTACCGGGAGATGCCGGTAAACAGCATCTGGGAAGGCTCTGGCAACATCATGTGTCTGGATGTTCTGCGCGTTCTCAATAAGCAGGCTGGTGTATACGATTTACTGGCGGAAGCGTTTATGGAAGTGAAAGGGCTGGATCGCTATTTTGATCGCGCGGTTCGTCGATTGCAGCAGCAACTGCGCAAACCGACTGAAGAGCTTGGGCGAGAGATCACTCATCAGCTATTCCTGCTGGGTTGCGGCGCACAAATGTTGAAATATGCTTCACCGCCAATGGCGCAGGCGTGGTGTCAGGTGATGTTAGATACGCGCGGCAGCGTACGATTGTCAGAGCAGATCCAGAATGATTTATTACTGCGGGCGACGGGAGGTGTGTGTTTGTAAGCGTTCATGCGTGATGCGATGCTGTTTTCGCTTCACTAAATGAAGTGTATGAGATTTGTAGGCCGGGTGAGGCGCAGGCGCCGCATCCGGCATTGTTCATTCGATGTTGATGACATTCATGCATACAGTATCGCCTGTACACGCCAGTTATCGGGCTGCTGGTCTTCGTACATGGTAATAATGCGATACCATGACGCCCCCTGTTCATCGGCCTTTAACGCCACGATACGTTCCACGTCCTGCGGATCCCCTGAAATATTGCTAACCGAGATCTGACCTATTTCATTCAGGCCCGTCACGCAGTCAGCACTGGCGAATTCTGCAGACTGTGCCGTGGCGCTCGCAGGATAAGTCACTAATTGTAGCGAGGGTGAGGCAAGTAATTGTTTCATCGTCAGCTCCATTTTTCGTTTCCCCACATGTTGCAGGGCATTCCATCGCGGTAATAAACGCCCGAGCTTCCAGTCGGTAATTTATTGTGCACAGGTAAACGCATAGGGACGCAAAGCAATGTAAAGCTTACTATGTAAGTTGTCTGATTTATTTACGGTATAAAATGGCTTGTGAATACCACTGTCCTGTCACGATGGTTTCATCCACCATGACGACAACGTAATAATCAGCTTTTGCAGCGACAGCTTTCGCCCTGATTTCTGCTAATGCGTCATCCGGAGAACCCCGAACCATCGTGCTTACGCTACCTATTCGCTGCAACCCCTGGGTTTGGTCGCGGCGAATTTCTTGCGGATGGTCTGTTACTGGTGGTGCTGGCTGTGGCGTACCTTGCAGTGCGCTACAGGCGCTTAACATCAACACCAATAATAAACTGGCAAACCGGGAAATAACGCTATTACGTTTCCTGCTAACCATAGTGTAGTGCCTTATTAATTTAACTTTGGGGGAATGTTCCCGAATTGTTACCTGGTACGCGATTTTCGAATGAAAACGTGGCGAAAGCGTAATCCACATCTCAACATTATGAACTAATACTGCCAGCAGAAACTTGTGCTAAGGATTTGTTCATGTCATACCAGACCCAAAGGAGAAACAGATGATTGAATTAGAATCGCGCGTGCTGGCAGATATTCCCATTCTTCACGCTTATCCCACAGGGCAAAAAGAAACCCCGTTACCATGCGTGATTTTTTATCACGGCTTTACTTCATCCAGCCTGGTGTATAGCTATTTTGCCGTCGCGTTGGCACAGGCTGGTTTGCGGGTGATTATGCCGGATGCGCCCGATCACGGTAGCCGTTTTAGTGGCGACGCACCGCGACGGTTAAATCAATTCTGGCAAATCTTGCTACAAAGTATGCAGGAATTCACTACCTTACGTGCGGCAATAGCCGAAGAAAAATGGCTGCTTGATGAACGACTGGCGGTTGGTGGCGCATCGATGGGCGCGATGACGGCGCTGGGGATTACCGCTCGCCACCCAACGGTGAAATGTACTGCCAGCATGATGGGCTCGGGCTATTTCACATCGCTTGCCCGTTCACTGTTTCCACCGCTAATACCTGAAACGGCAGCACAACAGAATGAATTTAATAATGTTATTGCGCCACTGGTAGAGTGGGAAGCGACAAACCACCTGGAACAACTCGGGGACAGGCCGCTCCTGCTGTGGCATGGCCTTGACGATGATGTAGTGCCTGCCGACGAATCACTACGTTTGCAGCAGGCATTAAGAGAAACGGGACGGGATAAACAGTTAACCTGTTCATGGCAGCCAGGCGTGCGCCACCGTATTACACCCGAGGCGTTAGATGCCGCTGTGACATTTTTCCGCCAACATCTTTAAACACGCAGAATGCTGACCCCTTGCGCTTCCAGTTGTTGCAGGATTTCTGGGTTAGCATTTTTGCCGGTGATCAGCATATCGATTTGATCGGCACGGCTAAAGAGCATCCCCGCGCGTTCGCCAATCTTGCTGCTATCAACCAGTACCACCAGTTTCCCTACTACACTCAGCATTTTCTGTTCTGCCATCGCCGTCAGCATATCGGTTTTATACAACCCTTCCGCTGTTAGTCCTTTGCCACTGGTAAACATCCAGTGCCCGGCATAGAGGCTGTTTTCGCTGCCCTGTGGGCTTAAGGTGATGGACTGACTTTTGTTGTATTGCCCGCCCATGATGATCACGCTGTCATGTTCCTGATCGATCAGGTAATTCGCCAGCGGCAGATAATTAGTGATAATTTGCACTGGCTTGCCACACATTTCCCGCCCAAGCAGGAATGCGGTGGAACCGCAGTTGATGACCACGCTTTCGCCCGGATTGACCAGCTGCGAGGCCGCTTTAGCGATACGTACCTTTTCATCGTGATTTTGCGCCTGATGCAGATTCATCGGCGTCCAGCGCGGTCGCTGCTGGGTAATGGCTTCTGCGCCATTGCGCACTTTTTTCAGTTTGCCGCTTTCGTCGAGTTTATTGATATCACGCCGCGCGGTAGCAGGCGAAATTCCCAGACGCTCAACGACTTTCTCAACAGTCACAAAGCCCAGTTGTGCGAGCATTTCCAGGAGAATTTGATGTCTTTGTGCTTCAGTCATGAGCTATTCCGATAAAATTTGATTTTTTTAGATGATATTTGAAATAGCCAGGAAATACTACGCCGGATAGCGCGAACATCTCTACGCTATCCGGTATAAACGACACGATTACAGGAACGATTTGAACGGCAGATCCGGTTCAATAGTGAAGCAATCGTCAAAACCACGCGGATAGTGGTACTCGAAGTTGTCTTTATCCAGCGGCCAGGTGAACTTGCCACCAACCTGCCAGATAAACGGCTTGAAGCCATACTTCAGGCGGTCTTTTTTCATTTCCCACAGCATGCGGATCTCTTGCGGATCGGCCTGGAAGTTTGACCAGATATCGTGGTGGAACGGGATAACCACTTTCGCATTCAGGGCTTCACCCATACGCAGCATATCGGCACTGGTCATTTTGTCGGTAATACCGCGCGGGTTCTCACCGTACGATCCTAACGCCACGTCGATCTGATGCTCGTTACCGTGCTTCGCATAGTAGTTAGAGTAGTGGGAATCGCCGCTGTGATAAAGGGAACCGCCAGGCGTTTTGAACAGGTAGTTCACCGCGCGATCGTCCATACCATCTGGCAGTACGCCCGCCGCTTTTTGATCCGCAGGCAGGGTAATCAGTGCAGTACGATCAAACGCGTCAAGCGCATGAATTTCAATGTCTTTCACTTTTACTACATCGCCTGGTTTGACCACGATGCAACGTTCTTTCGGCACGCCCCAGCCAATCCATAAATTCACGCAGGTTTTCGGCCCAATAAACGGTACGTCATCAGCGCAGTTTTGTATCACGGCGGCTGCCACGTTCACGTCGATATGATCGTTGTGATCGTGCGTCGCCAGCACGGCGTCGATCTGGCGAATAGCAAACGGATCTAGAACAAACGGCGTGGTACGCAGGTTTGGTTGCAGTTTTTTCACGCCCGCCATGCGCTGCATCTGGTGACCCTGTTTCATCAGCGGGTTGCCGTGACTTTGTTTGCCAGTACCGCACCAGAAATCGACGCAAACGTTAGTGCCACCTTCTGATTTCAACCAGATCCCGGTACAGCCGAGCCACCACATCGCGAATGTGCCTGGTGCGACCTGCTCCTGTTCAATTTCTTCATTCAGCCAGCTACCCCACTCCGGGAAAGTACTCAGGATCCAGGATTCACGGGTGATACTTTTCACTTTACTCATCGCCATTTACCTTCATGATGGTTCAATTCGAATCAATAATTGATTGGTTTTGATTAATCCTGACACTATTTTTTCAGGAAGGCAATGACCATTTTTTGACTTTCGGCCTGGTGAGTTGTTGTGAATTTTGGCTGTGGAAAGATTTAATGGAATGTGTAATCAAATTAACCGAATGAATTTAAATGATTAATTGTTTCTTTATGTGAATCGCATACTTTCGTTGTGGAATTATTTGCGTGCCGCGTCACATTTAATCATAAATAATCTTGTTGTGATTACTTTTGAAAATTAGAGTGAGTGCACAACATTCCGGGTGTGTGGAATACCCGGTTACCTCTTCTTCAGGAGATCGTTATGGAGATCCTCTACAACATCTTTACCGTGTTTTTTAACCAGGTCATGACCAATGCCCCATTGTTGCTGGGTATTGTGACCTGTCTGGGCTACATCCTGCTGCGCAAAAGTGTCAGCGTGATTATCAAAGGTACGATTAAAACCATTATTGGTTTCATGTTGTTGCAGGCAGGGTCCGGCATCCTGACCAGCACCTTCAAACCGGTGGTGGCGAAAATGTCGGAAGTTTATGGCATTAACGGTGCGATTTCAGATACCTATGCCTCAATGATGGCGACCATCGAACGTATGGGTGATGCCTATAGCTGGGTGGGTTATGCGGTGCTGTTGGCTCTGGCGTTGAACATCTGTTACGTGCTGCTGCGTCGAATTACTGGCATTCGTACCATCATGCTGACTGGTCACATTATGTTCCAGCAGGCAGGGCTGATTGCGGTAACGCTGTTTATCTTCGGCTACTCCATGTGGACGACCATTATCTGCACTGCGATTCTGGTTTCGCTCTATTGGGGCATCACCTCCAACATGATGTACAAGCCGACTCAGGAAGTGACGGACGGCTGCGGTTTCTCCATTGGTCACCAGCAGCAGTTTGCATCATGGATTGCCTACAAAGTCGCGCCGTTCCTGGGCAAGAAAGAGGAGAGCGTTGAAGACCTCAAACTGCCAGGTTGGCTGAATATTTTCCACGACAACATCGTCTCCACGGCGATTGTGATGACCATCTTCTTTGGCGCCATTCTGCTCTCCTTCGGTATCGACACTGTACAGGCGATGGCAGGCAAAGTGCACTGGACGGTCTACATCCTGCAAACCGGTTTCTCCTTTGCGGTAGCGATTTTCATCATCACTCAGGGCGTGCGCATGTTTGTGGCGGAACTCTCTGAAGCGTTTAACGGTATCTCCCAGCGCCTGATCCCGGGTGCGGTTCTGGCGATTGACTGTGCGGCTATCTATAGCTTCGCGCCGAACGCCGTGGTCTGGGGCTTTATGTGGGGCACCATCGGTCAGCTGATTGCGGTTGGCATCCTGGTTGCCTGCGGCTCTTCGATCCTGATTATTCCTGGCTTTATCCCGATGTTCTTCTCCAACGCCACCATCGGTGTGTTCGCTAACCACTTTGGCGGCTGGCGCGCGGCGCTGAAGATTTGTCTGGTGATGGGGATGATCGAAATCTTTGGCTGTGTCTGGGCGGTGAAACTCACCGGTATGAGCGCCTGGATGGGCATGGCGGACTGGTCAATTCTGGCACCGCCGATGATGCAGGGCTTCTTCTCTATCGGTATCGCCTTTATGGCCGTCATCATCGTCATTGCACTGGCTTATATGTTCTTCGCTGGCCGCGCACTGCGCGCAGAAGAAGATGCAGAAAAACAACTGGCAGAACAATCTGCTTAATAAGGAGTTTTGATTATGACCGTACGTATTCTGGCTGTGTGTGGCAACGGACAAGGCAGTTCCATGATCATGAAGATGAAAGTGGATCAGTTTTTAACCCAGTCGAACATCGACCACACGGTAAATAGCTGCGCGGTTGGCGAATACAAAAGTGAGTTGAGCGGCGCGGATATCATCATCGCTTCTACGCATATTGCGGGCGAAATCACCGTTACCGGCAACAAATATGTCGTTGGTGTGCGCAATATGCTCTCTCCTGCCGACTTTGGCCCGAAACTGCTGGAAGTGATCAAAGAGCATTTCCCGCAGGACGTGAAGTAAGGACGCGCCATGAAATTACGTGATTCGCTGGCGGAAAATAAATCCATTCGTCTGCAGGCCGAAGCTGAGACCTGGCAGGAGGCGGTGAAAATCGGCGTTGATCTGCTGGTGGCTGCGGATGTCGTCGAGCCGCGTTACTACCAGGCGATTCTGGATGCTGTTGAACAGCACGGCCCGTACTTCGTGCTCGCACCAGGCCTGGCAATGCCGCACGGACGCCCGGAAGAGGGCGTTAAGAAAACCGGCTTTGCACTGGTGACGCTGAAAAAGCCGCTGGAGTTCAACCACGAAGATAACGACCCGGTAGATATCCTCATCACCATGGCGGCGGTCGATGCCAACACTCACCAGGAAGTGGGCATCATGCAGATCGTCAACCTGTTTGAAGATGAAGAGAATTTCGACCGTTTACGCGCCTGCCGTACCGAGCAGGAAGTACTGGATTTAATTGACCGCACCAACGCGGCTGCTTAAGAAGGAATTGAAGATGTCATTACCCATGTTGCAAGTCGCGCTGGACAACCAGACTATGGATAGCGCCTACGAAACCACTCGCCTGATTGCCGAAGAAGTCGACATTATCGAAGTGGGCACCATTCTGTGCGTGGGCGAAGGCGTGCGTGCGGTTCGCGATCTTAAAGCACTCTACCCGCATAAAATTGTGCTGGCAGACGCCAAAATTGCCGATGCGGGCAAAATCCTTTCTCGTATGTGCTTCGAAGCCAACGCTGACTGGGTGACCGTGATTTGCTGCGCGGATATCAACACCGCCAAAGGCGCGCTGGACGTGGCGAAAGAGTTTAACGGCGACGTGCAGATCGAACTGACTGGCTACTGGACCTGGGAACAGGCGCAGCAGTGGCGTGACGCAGGCATTGGGCAGGTGGTTTATCATCGCAGCCGTGACGCGCAGGCCGCCGGCGTGGCCTGGGGCGAAGCGGACATTACCGCGATCAAACGCCTTTCCGATATGGGCTTCAAAGTGACCGTCACCGGTGGCCTGGCGCTGGAAGATCTGCCGCTGTTCAAAGGCATTCCGATTCATGTGTTTATCGCAGGTCGCAGCATCCGTGATGCCGCTTCTCCGGTTGAAGCCGCGCGTCAGTTCAAACGTTCCATCGCCGAACTGTGGGGCTAAGGAGCGGATATGTTGTCCAAACAAATCCCGCTTGGCATCTATGAAAAAGCACTCCCCGTCGGGGAGTGCTGGCTGGAACGGCTGCAACTGGCAAAAACGTTGGGTTTCGATTTTGTCGAGATGTCGGTGGATGAAACTGACGATCGCCTGTCGCGCCTCGACTGGAGCCGCGAGCAGCGTCTGGCGCTGGTGAATGCAATTGTGGAAACCGGCGTGCGCGTGCCGTCTATGTGCCTTTCTGCTCATCGTCGTTTTCCGTTGGGCAGCGAAGATGATGCAGTGCGGGCGCAGGGGCTGGAGATTATGCGTAAGGCCATCCAGTTCGCGCAGGACGTCGGCATTCGCGTGATCCAACTGGCGGGCTATGACGTTTACTACCAGGAAGCCAATAACGAAACGCGTCGTCGTTTCCGTGACGGCCTGAAAGAGAGCGTTGAGATGGCGAGCCGCGCGCAGGTGACGCTGGCGATGGAGATTATGGATTACCCCCTGATGAACTCCATCAGCAAGGCTTTGGGCTACGCGCACTATCTCAACAACCCGTGGTTCCAGCTCTACCCGGATATCGGCAACCTGTCGGCGTGGGATAACGACGTGCAGATGGAATTGCAGGCCGGAATAGGGCATATCGTTGCAGTGCATGTGAAAGACACCAAACCGGGCGTCTTCAAAAACGTGCCGTTTGGCGAAGGTGTGGTGGATTTCGAACGTTGCTTCGAAACGCTCAAGCAGAGTGGTTATTGCGGGCCGTACCTGATTGAGATGTGGAGTGAAACGGCGGAAGACCCGGCGGCGGAAGTGGCGAAAGCGCGTGATTGGGTGAAAGCGCGCATGGCCAAAGCGGGCATGGTGGAGGCGGCATAATGCAAAAGCTCAAACAACAGGTGTTTGAAGCCAATATGGATCTGCCGCGCTACGGGCTGGTGACCTTTACCTGGGGCAACGTCAGCGCCATTGATCGCGAGCACGGGCTGGTGGTGATCAAGCCCAGCGGCGTCGCCTACGAAACCATGAAAGCGGACGATATGGTGGTGGTCGATATGAGCGGCAAGGTGGTGGACGGTCAGTATCGCCCGTCTTCCGACACCGCGACGCATCTCGAACTCTACCGCCGTTACCCGTCGCTTGGCGGCATTGTCCATACCCACTCCACTCATGCCACCGCATGGGCGCAGGCGGGGCTGGCAATTCCGGCGTTAGGCACCACGCACGCTGACTACTTCTTTGGCGACATCCCGTGCACGCGCGGATTAAGCGAAGAAGAGGTGCAGGGTGAGTACGAACTGAACACCGGCAAAGTGATTATCGAAACGCTGGGTGACGCCGAGCCGCTGCATACACCGGGAATTGTGGTGTATCAGCACGGACCATTTGCCTGGGGGAAAGATGCTCACGATGCGGTGCATAACGCGGTGGTGATGGAAGAAGTGGCGAAGATGGCGTGGATTGCGCGCGGCATTAACCCGCAGCTTAATCCCATCGACAGCTACCTGATGAATAAACACTTCATGCGTAAGCATGGTCCCAATGCCTATTACGGGCAGAAGTAAAACACGTGCTGCGGAAATTTCCTTCTTCGGGAGATAACTGGTCTGATTCCGCAGCCGTTTTCAAAAAAAGCCCCCTGAGAAGGGGGCAAAGCAAACTATGGCAATGTTTCGTTGGTTATACCTGGTGCTAGCGATAAATATCCGCGCTGGCGTGCATGTTGCCGTTACTCCCCGGTTCCCGCATCAGAATCACGTGGTAGTACGTTGCGCCTTGCGCATCTGTCTCTTCATTCAGTGCCTGGCGAGCTTCACTTTCAGTGGCGAAGTTATGGTTGATATAAATCACGCCTAAGCTCTGTACGTCGTCCATATTTCTGGCCTGGTGATTATTAATTTCAATGGCTGCCCATGTATTTGCACTTAGCAAAAGCACAGCCAGAAGGGCTAAAACACGGCTGAACATAGATACCTCCTCGACGGCTGTCTTTGTGTGCTCTCCTCTGTGATGATCTTCTGATTTAATTTTAATCAATGATAAAGAAGTTGATGGTGACCATTTCTGATGCAGTTGTTCAAAAAAACACCGTAATGGAATGTGATGAACTTCAAATCAGCGGGTTAGTACGATTTGGCGAAAGGTGAGATTTATTTGTCGGCTGGCCTTGAGTTTAGTGGGGTATACCAGTACTATAACGCGTCATTTTTCAGCCGCCCTTTAACACGTTCCTTGCCTCCATGGGCTGCGGCTGACCCAGACAGGAGGCTGAATAATCCGTAAGGAGCAATTCGATGCGTCATTACGAAATCGTTTTTATGGTCCATCCTGACCAGAGCGAACAGGTTCCGGGCATGATCGAGCGCTACACTGCTGCCATCACTGGTGCAGAAGGCAAGATCCACCGTCTGGAAGACTGGGGCCGCCGTCAGCTGGCTTACCCGATCAACAAACTGCACAAAGCTCACTACGTTCTGATGAACGTTGAAGCGCCGCAGGAAGTGATCGATGAGCTGGAAACTACCTTCCGCTTCAACGACGCCGTTATCCGTAGCATGGTAATGCGTACTAAGCACGCCGTTACCGAAGCATCTCCGATGGTTAAAGCGAAAGACGAGCGCCGTGAGCGTCGCGATGATTTCGCAAACGAAACCGCTGATGATGCTGAAGCTGGGGATTCTGAAGAGTAATTTCTGATGACCAACCGTCTGGTGTTGTCCGGCACCGTGTGCAGGACTCCCCTTCGAAAGGTCAGTCCATCAGGAATTCCTCACTGCCAGTTCGTGCTTGAGCATCGTTCTGTGCAGGAGGAAGCCGGTTTTCACCGGCAGGCGTGGTGCCAAATGCCCGTTATTATTAGCGGACACGAAAACCAGGCCATTACTCACAGTATAACGGTCGGCAGTCGCATAACCGTTCAGGGGTTCATTTCATGCCACAAGGCGAAGAACGGACTGAGCAAAATGGTTTTGCATGCCGAGCAGATTGAATTGATAGATTCTGGAGACTAGCCATATGGCACGTTATTTCCGTCGTCGCAAGTTCTGCCGTTTCACCGCGGAAGGCGTTCAAGAGATCGACTATAAAGATATCGCTACGCTGAAAAACTACATCACCGAAAGCGGTAAGATTGTCCCAAGCCGTATCACCGGGACCCGTGCAAAATACCAGCGTCAGCTGGCTCGCGCTATCAAACGCGCTCGCTACCTGTCCCTGCTGCCGTACACTGATCGCCATCAGTAATCGGTCACGGTCCATTAATACGACTTTGAGAGGATAAGGTAATGCAAGTTATTCTGCTTGATAAAGTAGCAAACCTGGGTAGCCTGGGTGATCAGGTAAACGTTAAAGCGGGCTACGCTCGTAACTTCCTGGTACCGCAGGGTAAAGCTGTTCCAGCTACCAAGAAAAACATTGAATTCTTCGAAGCACGTCGCGCTGAACTGGAAGCTAAACTGGCTGAAGTTCTGGCAGCAGCTAACGCTCGCGCTGAGAAAATCAATGCACTGGAAACTGTTACCATCGCGTCTAAAGCTGGCGACGAAGGTAAACTGTTCGGTTCCATCGGTACTCGCGACATCGCTGACGCTGTAACTGCAGCTGGCGTTGAAGTGGCTAAGAGCGAAGTTCGTCTGCCGAACGGCGTTCTGCGTACCACTGGCGAACACGAAGTGAGCTTCCAGGTTCACAGCGAAGTATTCGCGAAAGTGATCGTAAACGTAGTAGCTGAATAATTCGTTATTCAACGAGACGTAAAAACGCCGACCATTGGTCGGCGTTTTGCTTTATAGCGAAAGCGTTACAACTGGAGTATAACGCTCTGATATCTATTAATTAGCTTGTCGCTAGCTGTACTTGCGGTTCTTCATCTTTAACTTTGATAAGCGTCCACAATGCAATAGCGCCAATAATGTCAAAGAAAGCCAGGGCAATAAAGAACGGTGCGAAGCCGATAATGTGAACGAATGCCCCGATGAACAGGTTGAAAATCAACTGACCGCTCCACGCACAGGCTCCTGCCATACCCACTGCGGTAGCCACTTCGTCTTTTTTGAACAGATCGCCGCCCAAAGTTGCTGCAACGGTAGAAAGGCATTGATGCGAGAACGCGCCAATACTAATCAGTAACACGGCAATGTAGGGATTTTCGACAATACTCACCAGGCCAATCGTCATCATAATGACGGCTGCAATAGTGAAGGTAATTCTTCGTGAGTTAATTAAACTTACGCCGCGATCGTGGAAGAACTTCGCGACAAAACCGCTGGCTAAACAGCCGAGATCGCCCAGCAGGAAAGGTAGCCAGACGAACATGGCGATTTCTTTCAGGCTAAAATGCAGCGTTTCAACAAAGAAAATTGGCACCCAGAAGTTAATCGTTCCCCATGCCGGATCAGCGAGAAAACGCGCGATGCCAATCCCCCAGAAATTACGTTGGCTGAGGATATGCTTGATTGACGTTTTTTCTTTCTTATCTGTTTTAAGATGCTGTTCTTGCCCTGATTCAATATAGTGGCGCTCTTCATCAGAAAGGCGTTTGGCATCTTTTGGATCTTTATAACAAAAGAACCAAAATAAAGCCGCGAGCAAAGCAAGGCTACCTGAGACAATAAACGCAAATTGCCAGCTATGAAACATAATGCACCAGGCAATTAGCGGTGGTGCAAGCATCGCGCCGAGTGAGGTGCCCATATTGAAAACACCTGTTGCCACGCCACGCTCTTTTGCCGGGAACCATGTTGATGCGGTTTTTACACCGGCCGGAATTGCCGACGCTTCGCTGAAACCCATCAGGGCGCGCATAAATGCCAGACCTGACCATGTTCCGGTCAGCGCATGACCCATTGTTGCCAGCCCCCATACTGCGGCGCAAATCGCAAAACTCAATTTCAGACCAACAGTGTCAATAAAGAATCCCATTACCGGTTGACCCAATGTATAGGCCAACTGGAATGCACTGACAATCCATGAATATTGCTCTTTGGTTATTCCAGTTGTCTCCATAATAGTTGGAGCTGCAATACCTAACGCCGTTCTGTCCAGATAATTGATTACAGTGATAAAGCATACGAGGGCAATCATATGCCACCGGTAATTTTTTATTTTATTCATGTTTAAACCTTTTAATTATATTAATAAACCCTGGTTGTTGGTAATTCCGTGTAATAGTTAATAAAAATCAGGTACAGAGAACATATTAAAAATTATTGTGTGTAAATCTCTCCCTTTAGAAAATCTGGCCAGTTTTTTTCAAAGTAAATACCATTAATACGCGGTAGCACACGTAACGACTTCACTTCAGTAATAAAAGAGTCTTGTGAATAATGAATAGTTAATTTGTTATTTTTATCGTCAGCGAGTTCAGAGCGAAAACGCCATTCTTCTTTTGCACCCTGACGAGTTTGCGGTAGACATTCGCCTTGTGGATCAATAACCATCCGCGCCCCACGGCTGCCGCCGCCTGCATCAATATAATGCGTCAACTGTGTCAATACGGCGGCAGACGTCAGCGCCATATGCCGCCACATAAATAGCTCGGCAATTTCGCCAACATGGTTGATGGTCAAACCGTGTTGTTGCACAAACTCACTTAACAGCAGGGCGTCACGGGCGGCGTGACGAACTTTATCGGCATGACAAATAAATCCGGCGTAATCAGACATTCGCGCCTGGATTTTTTCTTTCACCGCAGCCAGCGCCATTCCATTTTCGTTTGCCAGCGCCTGAGCGATGATCTCTCTGATTGAATTTAGTGCCGGAGATGCCAGTTGTGCGACATCATCTTCAACAGATCGCTTTTGTGTGCAGCCAATAAAACGCGCCAGACGCACGGCAAAAACCTGTCCGGCATTCAGCGCCGCGCCGCCAGGTCGGGTAACACCGTGAGTTCCGGCGACTTCTCCCACCGCAAAACAACCGGGCAGAGAAGTTTGCCCCCAGATATCAACCTCAATGCCGCCATTCATATGCTGATTGTTCATGGCAAACTGCAACGGCTGCGTGGTGAGATCGTAACCGTGCATCTTATACAGCGAGATAGACAGCGGATTCATTCGTTGCAGGCGTTCGATGGGTGATGGTGCCAGAGCATCGTTATTTTCCAGATACGTGCGAACGTCGTCGTCCAGTCGATCTAATGAGAATGGCAAATCACCAGGAACCGCTTCAGGATTTCGCTTGAAATCCATAAATACCTGACGCCCTGATTGCTGCTCTTGCGCCACTGCCATATCTAACAAGCTGGAGCCAAAATCCATCACCCGCGTGGCGTGGAACGGCCACTGATAGCCTTTACGGAAGATGTTTGAAGCCAGTTCCTGGGTGGTGCGATAGTAATCCGCGAGGAAGTTATACTCGTTGCCCTCGGCATCCACGGAATAGATATATGGGATCACCTGCACATAGGTGCCGGATAAATTCCACGGAAACGTGCTGCGCGGCGTGCCTATACCAAACTGGCTTTCGGTCAGATTGGTTAGCGTCAGACCTTCTTCCAGCGCCAGCCCCAGCGAGCCAAAGCATTTATGCGGATAAACACTGTCGCGATAAAGCTCGCCCGGCCCGCCTGTTGCCAGTACCACATTGGGCGCAGTGACAATTGCCAGTCCCCACGGGTTATGGGCGCGGGAACCGGTTGCGAGGATAGCTCCGGCCACGCGATCTTCGCCATTCTCTCCGCGTTGATGCAGCAGTTTGATAACTGTCGCGCTGGTTAACAATGGGATGGAAAGACGCTGCACTTCTTCGAGCAATACTTTCACCATCAGACGAGAAGTGCGCGGCCCACAGGAGGTTGCGCGTCCGGCTTCGTCATGGTCGGTCTGATAACGGAGAATCGCGCCATAGCGATCTTCCGGTAATTCCAGACCGAGATATTGCAGCCCGCCAAGGGTATGCAGGGAACCGACCGCTTCAACATACGCCGTGTCGTGATCCATCGCACCGCCACTCGCCAGTGCTTCGGCAAGTTTGGTGAAGTTGTCGCCGTTGCCCGCCGTAGCGGCGGTAAACAGCGTCTGTTTATCGGAACCGGAGCAGGCCGATGTTCCCATGTATAACCCGGCGGTGGCGATCAGCACATTTTGCTGGCGACGTTTCAGTTCAACCGCCGCACGTAATCCTGCCGCGCCGCTACCAACGACCAGGGCATCTGTTTGCCAGAGTGGGTAGTCAACACCGCCCACCGTGATAATTGACGTTGGCTCTGTTGACACAAAACCCTTCGGGAAGGTGACGTGGGTCAGCGCATCGAGGATGGCGTCATCAGGCTGGCTCATGCGTCCTCCATCGGCGTAAAAAGGCTACTTTCCATCAGGCGCGGCTGGTTGATAATTGGACGGAAGGCCATATACGGCAGAATGTCGCGGTCAATCTCCACGCCCGGCGCGATTTCAATTAATTCAACGCCTTCTGCCGTTAACTGGAATACCGCACGTTCAGTGATATACAGTACTTCCTGATCGCTTTGCTGTGCGTAGGCGGCGCTAAAGGTGATTTTTTCCACCTGAGTAACCAGTTTGGGGATTTGACCTGGCTGGGCGATATGCAAGCCATCTGGTGTTACATCAATCTTGCTGCCTTTGGCGTCGAACGTGCCGCAGAACACCACCTTACGGGCGTTTTGCGCAATTTCGAGAAATCCGCCAGGGCCAATCAGATTGCCATTGAGATGTGAGACGTTGACGTTACCATGCTGATCCATCTCGCCCATGCCGAGGAAAGTAATGTCGATGCCGCCGCCGCTGTAGAACTCGAATTGATCCAGCGAAGGGATAATGGCGTCGGCGTTACGGGCGCAGCCGAAAAACGCGTCATCAAGCATCATACCGTTATGCACGCCTTGCTCGACGCTTAGCCATAAACTTTGGTAAGGAACGCCTTCACGCAGCGCAACCCCAGGAATACCTCCGGGGATACCAAAGCCAAAGTTGGTTGAAGCGCCTGCCACCAGCTCGCGCGCTGCCCGACGGGCAATTAAGCGACGTACCGGATGACTAACCAGTTCAATAGCGTCGTTAGAACTCAGACGGCGATGTTGACCGCTGATCGTCAGGTCGTAACCGCCAAGATAGGTTTGCGGTTGTTCGCGGTATTCAACGATGCCATCAACCAGAATCCCCGGTAATTTGACCCGACGTGGTTCAATAGCGCCAGCTTCCAGTACATCGCGCACCTGTACGAACACTTTGCCACCGCTGTTGTGTGCTGCCAGCGCCATCGAATAGCTATCCATATCAATCGCTTCTTCTTCGAGGCTGACGTTGCCACGTGGGTCGGCATAAGTGCCACGTAAAATGGCATAGTCCACTTTGAAAGGGCGATAGCGGAGTTTGGTTTCGCCATCAATTTCGTTCAGTTCTACCAGATCCTCGGTGGTGCAAGCGTTCGACTTTCCGCCGCCATTGCGTGGATCAACAAATGATCCCAGGCCAACGTGGGTAAAAAGTCCCGGACGTCCGGCACCAATTTCCCGCAGCAATGCCTGAATCACACCGCCTGGGAAGCAGTAGGCTTCAATGGCATTGTTCTTCACCAGTTCCTGCATTTTGGGCGACCAGGTAAAGTGTCCGGCAATAATGCGTTTGAGCATTTCAGCATGAGCGAAGCGGTTCGTGCCTTTGCAGTCGCGATCGCCAATGCCCAGCGAGTGGATTAGCGTCAGGTCGCGTGGATGTCCGGTTTGCAGGAAGCGCGCTTCAATGGCTGCCAGAATATGGTCGGCTTCCACCATACCGCCGCCGTTACCGCTAATGGCAATGGTTGCGCCATCCTGAATTTGCGCCGCCAGTGCCTCGGCGGTTGTTATCTTACGCATACAATTTCCTTATTGATTATGGAAGCTCACGCTACTTTTTTCGGCAAATGCCTGCGTCGCCTGCTGGCAATCCTGAGTGGCGGACATTAATCCAGCCAGTAACTGGTGTGGGTATTCAGCGTGTTTATTTTCCAGTGCCAGAATCAGCTGCTTAATATGCGCCAGTGCCACCGGACCACATTTTTCCAGCTGCGCTAACTGGTTCGCCATCCAGCTTTCCACCTGTTCTTTTTCTACTACTTCATCAATTAAATTCGCCGCCTGGGCTTCATGTGCCGTCAGGCGTTTACCCAGCATCAGCATCTGGCGACCGACCACCGGGCCGACCTGATTAAGCACGCGTTCAATGCCCATCCAGCCAGGCACCATGCCGAGCATGACTTCCGGGTTAGAAAATTTCGCGCTGGGGCGAGCGATTCGAATATCGCAGCACAAGGCGAGTTCAATACCGCCGCCGATGGTATGACCGTTGAGATTCGCAACCGTTAATTGCGGTAAATTGCGCAGACGATTAAAAACGTCATTACCGCGTTTAATCCATTTTCTGCCCATATCTAATGGCGAATAGGCCGACCACGATTTAATATCACCGCCCGCACAAAAGAATTTATCGCCGGTTGCCGTTAATTCGACTAATCGTAATGTGGTGTCGTTTTCAATTTCATTTAAATAATGGTCGAGAGATTGAATCATCTCTTCGTTAATAGCATGACATTTATCTTCACGGTTCAACGTCAGACGGCAGGAAGCCGCCGCTCTGCTGAACAGAACGGGTTGGTCATTCATGATTATTCCTTAGCAATAATGCGCGATGCGATCGACGCTAATATCCAGCGTGCTGTTAATATCTTTCTGCCACCAGTACGGTGAGAATATTTCCAGTTCAATAGCGCCATTAAATCCGGCGTTTTCAACCAGTCGACGAATTGACGGAATATTTATCACGCCATCTCCCGGCATTCCCCGGTCATTGACCAGATCGGTGGTCGGCACTAACCAGTCGGAAACATGAAACGCGAGAATACGTTTTCCGGCGCGCAGGATCTGACTGGCGAGATCCGGATCCCACCAGACGTGATAAACATCCACCGCCACGCCGAGGCCAAACTCCCCATCGGGATCGAGTTCATCACACCAGTCCAGCGCCTGGCGTAACGTGCACAAACAAGAGCGATCGGCGGCGGTCATTGGGTGCAGTGGCTCCAGCGCAATTGGCACGCCGACATCTTTCGAATGTGGCAGTAACTGGCGTATCCCTTGTTTCACCTGTTCCCGTGCTTCATACAGATCTTTTGTGCCCTGTGGTAAGCCGCCAACCACCTGCATATAACAGGCGGCGTTCAGCACCGCTGCGTCGTCCAGCGCCCGACGGTTATCATCAATCGCCAGTTTGCGTTCTGCCAGCGTCGGCGCGGTGTAGTAGGTGCTACGACATAAACCGGAAACGCTCATGTTACTGGCGGCAAGCTGGCGGGCGATCTGCTGAAGATCTTCGCCCTGCAACTCTCTGCGCCAGGGGGCGATCGCACCAATACCGCGTGCGGCGCAGGCATCAATAATGGCGGGTAGCGGGGTTTTATAGCCCAGCGTCGCGGTATTGATGCTGAATAAATCCGGGCGTTGTAACAGATCTCTCATGGTTCAGCCTCAGAAACGCGGCATACTTAAGCCACCGTCGATGGCGACGGCCTGACCACAGGTGTAAATCAGTTTGCCTTCCGCCATCGCGCGGACAGTGGAGGCGATATCAGCCGGATAACCCCAACGTCCCCACGGCACCAGTCCCTTAGCGATCAGTTCGTCGTAATAAGCCGTTGCCGGAATAGTCATATCGGTTTTGATTAGACCAGGGCGCACTTCATAGACGCCAATTTGTTCGTTGCAAAGGCGAGCGGCAAACAGACGAGCAGCGGCAGAAACGGCGGTTTTAGCGATGGTATATTCGCCGCGATTCATCGCCAGCATGATAGCGTTGATTGAGCTGACAAAAATAATCGAGCGGTGCGGGAATTCTGTTTCTGGTTTTGGCTCTGCGAGCAGACGTTTACTGAATGCCTGTGCGAGGAAGAACGGCGCGCGGGTGTTAATGGCAATGTTTTGGTCGAAACTGTCTGGTTCGAGGTCGAGGAGATCACCGCGTTTTTTCACAGAAATGCCCGCGTTATTGAGCAGGCAGTCCAGACGCCCCCACTGATTTTGCGCCGCGTCGAGCATCTCTTCATGCAGGGAGAGATCGCCAACATCGGCAGGGAAGCAAATCACTTCCACGCCTTCTGCCATACATTCCTGTTGCGTGGCATGTAATTTTTCTACGCTGTCGGCATCGGGGCGATCGTTAATCAACAGATTAAATCCGCCACGGGCAAGCTCCAGCGCGCACCCCTTACCAATGCCACGTGCGGCTCCAGTGATGACGGCAACAGGACGAGTGGATTTCATACAATAGCTCTCTTTTTGAATATTGTTTCCCTAAGTGACGATTAGCTTGCGACGTGCGGCAAGAAAGATCAACCATCTGGTTGGTTGATATGCGATAGTGATCACAGGACATTTGATAACCCGATGAAAGTACAAGTTTTTAGCCTTTTTACTGGAGCTTCTAATTAATCGGGTTAAGATAGTCATCTTGAAGAGGTCGTGGGGAAGCGTTATGTATCTTGATACCAGCAACGTACAGAGCCTGAAGGAAAAGCTGCTGTTATGTGCGGTTAATGAATTTGCCGAATATGGTTACGAAGGAGCCAGAGTCGATAATATTGTTAAGGCCGCAGGGTGCAGTAAACAGACGGTTTATCACCACTTTGGTAATAAAGAAAATTTATTTATCGAAGTGCTGGAATATACCTGGAACGATATTCGACAAAAAGAAAAATCCCTGGATGTTTCAGGTCTTCCTCCACAAAAAGCAATTGAAAAAATCATCGATTTTACCTGGGATTATTACATTGCTAACCCCTGGTTTTTAAAAATTGTGCATAGTGAAAACCAGAGTAAAGGTGTGCATTATGCAAAATCACAGCGTCTTTTAGAAATTAACCATGCGCACTTGCAGTTAATGGAATCTTTGTTGGCTGAAGGGAAGAGGCTCAATATTTTTAAGCCAGATATCGACCCGTTGCAGGTGAATATTAATATTGCCGCGCTCGGGGGATATTATTTGATCAACCAGCATACGCTTGGCCTGGTTTATCACATCAGTATGGTTTCACCGCAGGCGCTGGAAGCCAGACGTAAGGTCATCAAAGAGACGATCCTTAGCTGGCTTCTCGTTGACCCTTCATCTACCGCGCACGAATAAAACTGCCATCTGGCTGGCGGGTAAACAGAACCTGTTGATTATTCCCCGTATCAATGGTTAAGCCCGTCACTACGCCGCTGGCGTTCTGGCGGATTTGTACCAATTGCCCATTTTGCAAATTACTTAGCGGCTTGCCCGCGCCTTCTACCTGCGCCATCGCATAGACATCGGTAGCGGGTAGTCCGTGGTCGCGGAACAATTGCGCCATCGTTTTACCCGGTTCGACACGATAAGAGCGCCACTGATTATCAATTCCGCTATCTGGCTGGAATGGTTGCGTTTGAGTGGTTTGCGGCTGATCTTCCGGCTGGCCTTCCTGTATCGGTTCAGGGGCGACCGGAGCCACCTGATCAGGATCATTTTGTGGGGTAACTAATTGCGCCCGCAGTTGTTCTTCCGTTGGCGGTTGTGATTGTGACTGAATATCCAGCTGCGCTTCACGCGTCACCACCGGCGCGTTGTGCGTATCATCAGACGGAAGCAGAAAACCGACCACCAATACAATGGCGGCAATAATGATCCCCCGACGATGCATCGGCGGCAGCGGGTCCATGAAGCGAAAATTGTCCGGCGCGTGCCAGACTTTCTCCAGGGTTGGTTTTAGTTCAAAGCGCCCGGGCATGGTTTCCTCCTGCTCCGCGTCTTGTTCCTCAATCATAGCCTATGAATAAGCTAACGCTATGATGTCCGTGGTAAACCCGCCTTTATTATATTCATACGGGATATTGCTATTGTTTCTTTTTCCCCGTGATTTGTCATCATTCCCGCGACAAAGTTTTACCCAAAGAAGTGTGGCTGATATGCTGCCGCTACTTTATACCCGAAGAAAGGAAATACGATGACCACTCCAACTTTTGATACCATCGAAGCGCAAGCAAGCTACGGTATTGGTTTGCAGGTAGGGCAACAACTGAGTGAATCTGGTCTGCAAGGGCTGCTGCCAGAAGCACTGGTTGCGGGCATTGCCGATGCGCTGGAAGGTAAACATCCGGCTGTTCCGGTTGATGTGGTGCACCGCGCGCTGCGTGAAATTCACGAACGTGCCGATGCCGTTCGTCGTCAGCGTTTCCAGGCGATGGCTGCCGAAGGTGTGAAATACCTGGAAGAAAACGCCAAGAAAGAGGGCGTGAACAGCACCGAATCTGGCCTGCAATTCCGCGTGATCAATCAGGGTGAAGGCACAATTCCTGCGCGTACCGACCGCGTTCGCGTTCATTACACCGGTAAACTGATCGACGGTACTGTATTTGACAGCTCCGTTGCCCGTGGTGAACCGGCTGAATTCCCGGTTAACGGCGTGATCCCAGGATGGATTGAAGCACTGACTCTGATGCCGGTAGGTTCTAAATGGGAACTGACCATTCCGCAGGAACTGGCTTATGGCGAGCGTGGCGCAGGCGCGTCCATCCCTCCGTTCAGTACCCTGGTGTTTGAAGTCGAACTGCTGGAAATCCTCTAAGCAGCGCATTCTGTTCCCCTCGAGCCAGAGGGGAGCAGGCATTCAGCAATAAACCCTTCAGTTTGCCAAACGACGCTATTTTGTGTTGCAAAGACCACGTAAGCGTGTATTTTTGTGAGCTGTTTCGCGTTATCACCGTGATATGACACTCACTTTAAACATTAAATTAACATTAGATCTAAATCTTAGTATTCATCCCGCGTATTGTTACCTAATATCGATGAGTCCCGATACAGATTCGTCGTATCATAGACTGACTAAAGGCCGCAGAGCCTGAACAACACAGACAGGTACAGGAAGAAAAAAACATGGTAGATCAGGTAAAAGTCGTTGCCGATGATCAGGCTCCGGCTGAACAGTCGCTACGGCGCAATCTCACAAACCGACATATTCAGCTTATTGCCATTGGCGGTGCCATAGGTACAGGGTTGTTTATGGGTTCCGGTAAAACAATTAGTCTTGCCGGGCCGTCGATCATTTTTGTTTATATGATCATCGGTTTTATGCTCTTTTTCGTGATGCGGGCAATGGGGGAATTGCTGCTTTCGAATCTGGAATATAAATCTTTTAGTGACTTCGCTTCCGATTTATTAGGACCGTGGGCAGGATATTTCACCGGCTGGACTTATTGGTTCTGTTGGGTAGTTACTGGTATGGCGGATGTTGTCGCTATTACCGCTTATGCGCAGTTCTGGTTCCCGGGGCTTTCCGACTGGGTGGCGTCGCTGTCGGTGATCATTCTGTTGCTGGTTCTTAATCTCGCCACCGTGAAAATGTTCGGTGAGATGGAGTTCTGGTTTGCGATGATCAAAATCGTCGCCATCGTGTCGCTGATTGTCGTTGGTCTGATCATGGTGATGATGCACTTCCAGTCTCCGACCGGTGTGGAAGCGTCGTTCGCGCATTTGTGGAATGACGGCGGCTGGTTCCCGAAAGGCTTAAGCGGCTTCTTTGCCGGATTCCAGATAGCGGTTTTCGCTTTCGTGGGGATTGAGTTGGTCGGTACAACGGCTGCGGAAACGAAAGATCCGGAGAAATCACTGCCACGCGCAATTAACTCCATTCCGATCCGCATCATTATGTTCTACGTCTTCGCGCTGATTGTAATTATGTCTGTGACGCCGTGGAGTTCTGTGGTCGCGGAGAAAAGCCCATTTGTTGAACTGTTTGTGCTGGTGGGGCTGCCTGCGGCGGCAAGCGTGATTAACTTTGTGGTGCTGACCTCTGCGGCTTCTTCTGCTAACAGTGGCGTATTCTCTACCAGCCGTATGTTGTTTGGTCTGGCGCAGGAAGGCGTCGCGCCGAAAGCGTTCGCTAAACTCTCTAAACGCGCAGTACCTGCGAAAGGGCTGACCTTCTCTTGCATCTGTCTGCTCGGCGGCGTGGTGATGTTGTATGTGAATCCAAGCGTGATTGGCGCGTTCACGATGATCACGACAGTTTCCGCGATTCTGTTTATGTTCGTCTGGACGATTATCCTTTGTTCGTACCTGGTGTACCGCAAACAACGTCCGCACCTGCATGAGAAGTCGATCTACAAGATGCCTCTCGGCAAACTGATGTGCTGGGTATGTATGGCGTTCTTTGTATTCGTCATCGTGCTGCTGACGCTGGAAGATGACACCCGTCAGGCGCTGCTGGTTACCCCGTTGTGGTTTATTGTACTGGGGCTGGGCTGGCTGTTTATTGGTAAAAAACGCATGGCGAAGTAATGCCGCGTTTATAACTCTGAAAGGCACCTGCGGGTGCCTTTGTCTTTATATATTCCTAAAAAAATCTACCATCATAGACAGCCCTCAGGCGCGAGCTTACCGTGGATCTTTGCCACTCGTTGCAGAGTTCATTATGGTTAAGCGCAGTTGGTTATTCATCGCCGCATTACCTCTCTCCATTTCACCTTC
The DNA here is from genome assembly GCF_013368855.2 of Escherichia sp. 93.0816. Classification (NCBI taxonomy): domain Bacteria; kingdom Pseudomonadati; phylum Pseudomonadota; class Gammaproteobacteria; order Enterobacterales; family Enterobacteriaceae; genus Escherichia; species Escherichia sp. 93.0816. The sequence goes on from NZ_JABWNC020000011.1 coordinate 45,918, forward strand.
CTGGGGCGCAGATTTTTATTACCGCCAGCAGGAGAAAGGCACGGTTTACGTTGCCGAACAGAAGGGGAAAAAAGATGAAATCCTCTCCGAATTACCGGATATTAATTTTTCCCGCCTTTGGCGTATTGCCAATTTAGCCAATAAACAAGATTGCCGCTTACTGTCCGATTTTAATCCCGATAAGTTCGATTGCGATGATGAGGGGGATTGCCAGCATACCTGGCTCACCGATGGTCGCACTGTTCTTTGGGCAGGCAAAGTCCTGAAAAATCCATCCGGTAAGCCTAATGTCGATGCCGCCAGTTTTCAGGCATTCGGCGCTTTTGCTGCCGATAAGCGCAGTATCTATTTTGACGGCCAGCGTACCGATGATAATAGCGGTGATAAGCAGGTGGATATGTCAACGCTGGAAGAGACAGATATCTGGAATTTACTGCGTGATAAAAATAGTCTTTGGCATAAAGGTCGCTGGCTGGGTGATGCCGATGGATTTCAAATCGTGCGGCATTATTCATCAATGCAATTTGTTGTGCTGACAAATTCGCAGGTGATTGTTAATGGCAAGCCTCTGCCCGCCGATCGTAAAACCTTTCAGATTAAACGTTGGATGCCTGGCGAACGGTTGGTTTATCGCGATAAAAGCGGCGAGCATGACTATGAGCTTGCGGATATTGGCTATCGCTGTGCGCCCTTTAATAGTGGTCTGAATAACGTTTCCTGGCTCAAACATAAAGCCACTCCTGCGGGCAGTGAGTGTGTTTATGAAACGCTGGTGGGGGTTGATCCGGAATATTTCTATCTGTTTGTTCAGAATATCGGTTTATATAAGAACCAAATTTATAAAGTAACAACCAATTCTCTGGGAGAAGGGGAGTTGATTAATCTCAGGCCGGAAGATCTCTCCGACTCACTTGAAGCAGGTGGACACTGGAGATTAAATAAAACGTATATATCTCCAGACGGGCAGCTTTACGCTCAACAATCGATGGAAAGGGAGGAAAAGAACACTCAACAAGGTGAATGGCTGCGTTATAACCTGGGTGTGGGAGGATGGTCATCGGTGAAGCAACCCCCGAGCGGGCTGAAACCCTTATTTAAATAACCTCTTCACGCTAACAGCTTCAGGATGACGCTATGTTGCCAATTAAACCCGTTTGTCTCGTACTGGCTTTATTTTCAACCACCTCACTAGCCTGCTCCGGTGTGCCTTCTGCTGCGTTTTACTACCAGCCGTGGGGGCAAGGAACAAAATATATCGTTGAAGATAGTGACAATTATGGACTCTATTTCCCGGATATTCATTTACCGCAGGTCAAGTTTAAGCAACTTCGCCGCGTACCCAACGGCACTGATGATGAATATGATTCTCCAGACAATATCAATAATGATTTTGTACAAGTGGATGCTGGCGCTTATATCAGAACCAACGGTGGCTGGCGTTTTGACTGGCTGACAGATGGTCGCCATATTTTATGGGCAGGGAAAATCGTTCAGAATCCGCCGGGAACACCGAAAGTCGATGTCGCAACATTCCGCGCATGGGGGCGTTTTGCCGCCGATAAGGACAGCCTCTATTTTGATGGTGAACGCACGGATGATAATCACGGTGAAAAACAGGTCGATATGGATTCGCTGCAACAAGTCGGCGGGCGCGTTCGTTCAGGTGATTCTGCGGATGTGCTCAAAGATCGCCGCAATATTTACTTTCAGGGGCGCTGGTTGGGCAGTGCGCAAGGCTATTCTATTCTTGGCGTTAAATCCTGGACCCGGCGAAATATTATCTATTCCCCCAATAGCTGTGAAAGCAAAAGTAATCCAGGGCCGTGGGATACCGTCTGGCGAACCCAATCGCAGGTCTTTGTGAATGGAGATGTCATCAACGCCGATCCGGATACCTTTCATATTGTGCGCTGGATAGCCGGTTCACAGTTGATTTATCGCGACAAAGACGGGGAGAAACGTTATGCGTTTGGTAAAGATTGCCGAAATACTTTTGACCTACAGAGGGAGAAAGTAACATGGATGAAGCGTGATGCTTCCTGGCGCGCCAATGACTGCCGGGTTGCGACCATTCCTGATGTTGATCCGGAATATTTCCGCCCATTGACGGATAATGTGGCGCAATATAAAGATTCGCTCTATCTGGTGAAGTATGTTTCTGCGGTAGAAAAAACACTGTCGGTTATTCATTTACCTGACCCGCAACAAGAATTACAGGAAGGCATTAATATTGTCGGGAATAAAGTTTATTTCATTGCGAGCGATGATGTGAATATTTTCGATATTAATGGGCATTGGATGTGGTTTAAAAATGCTGACGGTGAATTGTCGAAACGTGTAGCGTTTGACGATAAATATATGTATTTTATCGGTGGTGGTACGATTGCAATCTTTGAACTTAAAGGAAAATTAACATGGTTTAAAACGCCCGAGGGGAAGGAGTCTGATACTTTTGCACATGATGATAAATATATCTATTTTCTTGATGATGCTTTGGTAAATGGTGGGCAGCGGCGTAATGAAACCCAGGATATGAATAAGGCTTATATCGATAAAAATAATGATTTAGTAACCGTTGAAGGGGCTTATTATTGGCTGAATAATGAATTTTTCCAGACCAGTAGATATAAAAGATTGTTCCAGAGTGGTGAATAACGCAATGTAATATGAAAACGCACCTGATAGTGTAAACCAGGTGCGTTGATCTAAAAAATCACTCACCCGCCAGTGCGCGCGGGAAAAGTACATTGTTTTCCAGACTGATGTGCTCCATCAGGTCATCAATCAGTTCATTAATGCCGTTATACATCGCTTTCCAGGTGGTGCAGGCTTCCGGCGGCGGTGTGACGTTATTGGTCGTGTGTTTAATCACTTCCAGCAGTTCGCCCGCTTCATCGTGCTCGCTTTCCATTACGCTGATTGGTCCCATCGCCTGGCTGCCCATGCCTTGTTTAATCATCGGGAAGAGAATTTGCTCTTCTTTCATCATATGGCTGGAAAGCTCTTCATGCAGCATGGTCAGGTATTTTGTCAGCCCTTTTGGCACGCTCGGTTTGTCGGCGTGAACGCGCTCGACTTTGGTGGCTTGCAGAATCAGTTCCGGCAGTTGTTCGCGGTGACGATCGTGGTAGCGCACGATGATATGGTCGATGATTTCCGCCAGCGGCGCGCTACGCCAGTCTTTCTCAATCGGTTGTTCAGCAAGCTTTGCCAGTTCGGCTTCAATGGCGTCAACATCCAGCTCCTTACGTGCCGCCGCGCGCGCCAGCGTCTGCTTACCGCCGCAGCAGTAATCCATATCATATTTACGAAACAGAGCCGAAGCGCGAGGAATAGAGAGCGCCAGTTCACCTAAAGGTTGGTCGCGATAAGCCATAGCTGATACCTCATTCTTAATAAGATAAGATGCATTTTAAATGCATCTTTAAGTTAAAAGCTATAACCCTTACGTAGCAGAGGCTTATTTAACAGACTGGCAAGGTGTCAACTTTCAGAGACAGGTTCGGTTAAAGGTTTTTCTGGTTTTGCTCTGACCGCAATGACCACACCGACCACTAACAGCGCGATACCGCCCAGCGTCATCAGCGGCGGCATTTGCTGGCGGAGTAAAAAGGTGTACAGCAAACCTGCCAGCGTTTCGAAAACAATCAACGGTCCGAGAATCACTGTTGGTAATCGCTGGCTGGCGACGTTCCAGCAAAGTGCGCCGACCCATGAGCAAAGCACGGCGATAGCAATCATCAGGCTAATAAATACCAGCGGACGGGGGCCAAAAGGTAGAGAGAAGTCCGGCGTTTGCGTATTCAGCCAGTAACAAGCAATGAGATAGCCGATGAGCGAAACCGGCAGCGTGACCAGCGCCTGCGCCGTCGCCCACATCATTGGATGTTTGTCTGGATTTTCCCGCAGCCAGCGGGCGTTGCGTAGGGCATACCACGCCCAGCAGACCACGGAAACTAACGCCAGCACGATACCCGAGGTATAACGTGCCCAGTCAAAATTGGGGAGTCCGTGGTTTAACTCAGCAATATTCACACACGCCAGGCCGATGCCAATACAAACCAGCGCCGGAGCGAGTTTTCCCCATGCGAGTTTGCCGTCGCGCTGGCTATAAAGCAGATTGGCGAAGACAGGAATAACTACCGGCAGGGTGCCGATAATCATCGTGGAAACAGGCGCGCCGATACGTTGAATGGCACTGGCAAGGCAAAAATAATAAATCAGGTTGCCCATCATGGTGAGCATCAAGGCGGTAAACCAGTCGCGACGCGCCAACTGACGCAGACGCATGCGTCCCAGCCAGGCAATGGGCAGTGCAATTAATCCTAACGCCAGATAACGCCCCATCGACTGCAACATCGCCGGGTATTCCGGCACGATCAACGGCCCGACAAAAATAAGCCCCCACATCAACCCTGCTAGCAGGGCGTACAACACGCCGCTAATCATCACTGGCATCCACTGGTCTGTCAGAAGAAATGTTCAGGAAGCAGACATGGTTGCTCCCGGCATCCCGTCATTATCAGAGAGGATGCGGGAGGATGCCACTTTAATTAACTAGTTATTAACATTAAAAAGATTGCTTACGCTTTCGGCTAACGTTGTCGTCGGGCGGCCAATCAATTTGCTCAGCGTTTTGCTGTCATCAAACAGACCACCTTTCGATGCGCCAACGTCAGAATCAGCCAGCATGTCCGCCAGTCCGGCAGGAAGACCAACGCTTTTCAGCGCAGCGGCGAAATCGGCTTCGCTCAGGTTCTGGTAGGTAACCGGCTTGCCGCTCTGTTTGGTCAGCTCTGCCGCTAACTGTGTCAGCGTCCAGGCGCTGTCGCCCGCCAGTTCGTAAACCTTGCCTTCGTGACCAGCTTCGCTAATCACGCGCGCGGCAGCGGCTGCATAATCTGCCCGCGTTGCTGAGGCAATTTTGCCATCGCCAGCCGCACCGATGAATACGCCGTGCTCCAGTGCTGCCGGGGCGCTGGCAAGGTAGTTCTCGGTGTACCAGCCGTTGCGCAGCAGGGTATAAGCGATACCAGAATCAGCCAGCATTTTCTCCGTCTCGATATGCTCAGCAGCCAGGCCGAGCGGAGATTTATCCGCGTGCAGCAGACTGGTGTACGCAATAAATTTCACGCCAGCCGCCTTTGCTGCATTAATAACATTACGATGCTGCGGGGCACGTTGACCCACTTCGCTGGAAGAGATCAGCAGCAGTTTTTCCACGCCCTGTAGCGCAGATGTCAGTGCGGCTTCATTGCCGTAGTCAGCCTGACGCACGGTAATGCCTTGCGCGATTAATGCCTGGGCTTTTGCCGGATTACGTGCGATAGCCACTATTTGGCTGGCAGGGACGGTTTTCACCAGGGACTCAATAACATAGTGACCAAGTTGGCCGGTTGCGCCGGTAATAGCGATCATGGGAAGTCTCCATCGGTTTGTCTTGTGTTTAAATACGCTACCACCTAAACTTACTTTTAGTAAGTACGCACAAAAAGGTAAGTGTGAAATGAGTCAGGTTAGTCTGTCGCAACAACTGAAAGAGGGAAATCTCTTCGCTGAACAGTGCCCGTCGCGCGAGGTGCTGAAACACGTCACCAGTCGTTGGGGAGTGTTGATTCTGGTGGCGCTACGCGAAGGCACTCATCGTTTTAGCGACCTGCGCCGTAAAATGGGCGGGGTGAGTGAAAAGATGCTTGCGCAGTCGTTACAGGCGCTAGAGCAGGATGGTTTTCTTAACCGTATCGCGTATCCGGTGGTGCCGCCGCATGTGGAATATAGCCTCACGCCGCTGGGCGAGCAGGTGAGCGAAAAGGTTGCTGCACTGGCGGACTGGATTGAGTTGAATTTGCCCGAGGTGCTGGCGGTGCGGGATGAACGTGCGGCATAACTGCCGGATGCGCTGCGCTTATCCACCCTGCATTTCATGACTTGTATGGCGGATAAGATGCGTCAGCATCGCATCCGCCAATAAGTGCCGGATGCGATTTGTAGGCCGAAAAAGATGTCTATTACTGACTCAAATCCACCTGATAAATCGCAAATCCGATATCATCGGTCGCGACTTTTTTCATCGGATATTGCCCTTTCTCTTTAATAAACGCAGCGGCTTTATCTGACGGAGAAGTTTCGAAACGGATATCCAGTTTCTTATCGCCGGGGATCGGTGCTAAACGCCAGTTGTTATCTGCCGCCGGGTGAATTTCCCCCGCACGCTTCGACTCTTCTGCAATCCACGCTGCCAGCACCGAGCGGTTTTCATCCGGTGAAGCAAAAGCGATATGGCTGTCACCGGTTCCGGCAAATTTGCCGCTGTAAGCGCGATAGTTATTGGTGGCAACGAGGAACATGGCATTCGGATCAATCGGTTTGCCGTTAAAGGTCAGATTCTTAATCCTTTCCGCATTAGCATTAACCACCTGACATTCACCGTCATAGCGGGCGGGCTGGGTGACGTCAATCTGGTAATTCACGCCATCAATAACATCAAAGTTATAGGTGCGGAAACCATCCCAGTTGATGAGTGACTGTGGTTTCGTGCTGTTGGGGTCAATCTGATTAAACTGTCCGGCAGAGCACTCCAGCCACTCTTTCACCTCTTTACCGCTGGCTTTCACCACGATCAGCGTATTGGGGTAGAGATAGAGATCGGCGGCGTTGCGGAAGGTAAGCTGGCCTTTTTCCACTTCAACATAGCTGGCTGGGTCGTTTTTGCGACCGCCAACTTTAAACGGCGCAGCAGCAGAGAGCACCGGCAGTTTTGCCAGATCGGGATCGCCCTGGATGTAATGTTCGACATACGCTTTTTGTGCGTTGTTCACCACTTGCACGGTCGGATCGTCCTGCACCAGCGCCAGATAGCTATACATATTGTCGGCAGATTTTCCAATCGGCTTGCTGACAAACTGGCGTGTGGCGTTGTGATCGGCTTTAAGCGTATCGACCAGTTTGCTATCTTCCGCCGCAAGGGATTTTTTATTGGCGATGTCGTAAATCGGGCGTGCTTCCGCTTTCGCCTGCGTCACCTGCCATTTTCCGCTGTCATTATCGAGTTGCAGATCAACCACGCCGAGATGATCGCCCCACATGCCAGGCATCACTGCTGGAACACCGTTAATCGTGCCTTTGGCGATATCTACGCCTTTGATATCAGCAAAATCTTTACTCGGGAAAACGGCGTGAGCATGACCAAACATAATGGCGTCAACGCCCGGAATTTCACTGAGATAATAAACTGAGTTTTCCGCCATCACTTTATACGGATCGGCAGACAAGCCAGAGTGCGCCAGAACGACAACAACATCGGCACCTTTCTCGCGCATTTCCGGCACGTACTTGCGCACAGTTTCCGTTATATCGTTAACGGTGACTTTGCCGGATAAATTGGCCTTATCCCATCCCATGATCTGTGGTGGTACAACACCGATGTAGCCAATCTTAAGCGTCTGTTTATTGCCGTCTTTATCGACCACTTCGGTGTCTTTAATTAAATACGGTGTAAACATCGGCTGTTTGGTTTTAGCGTCGATGACGTTGGCATTCACATAGGGGAATTTCGCTCCAGCCAGCGCATTTTTCAGATAATCCAGACCGTAGTTAAATTCATGATTGCCGAGTGTGCCGACGGTATAATCCAGCGTATTCAGCGCCTTATAGACCGGATGAACATCACCTGCTTTTAATCCTTTCGCCGACATGTAATCTGCCAGCGGGCTACCCTGGATCAGGTCACCGTTATCGACCAGTACGCTATTTTTCACTTCGTTGCGCGCGTCATTAATCAGGCTCGCAGTGCGTACCAGTCCAAATTTTTCTGTGGATGTATCTTTGTAATAATCGAAATCCATCATGTTGCTATGCAAATCAGAGGTTTCCATTATGCGGAGATCGACTGTTGCCGCATTCACACTGGCGGCAATCAGCGTAGCAAGAAGCGTTGCACTAAACTTAACCATCTGGGCATCCTTTTATGAACAAGAAGATGAGACGTCTTTCATACGGAGCGTGAAGGATGCCATAAATAATAAATCAGGAAACGATGACGCCATCACAGTTGGCGGATTCTGTAACGATAGGGTATAAGTAAAACAACAAGTTAACACCACTGAAACAAAAGAGGTGGAGAATGTTAGAACAAGTATGTCAACTCGCACGGAATGCGGGCGATGCCATTATGCAGGTCTACGACGGGACGAAACCGATGGACGTCGTCAGCAAAGCGGATAACTCTCCGGTGACGGCGGCGGACATTGCCGCGCACACCGTAATCATGGACGGTTTACGTACCCTGACGCCGGATATTCCCGTTCTTTCCGAAGAAGATCCTCCCGGTTGGGAAGTCCGCCAGCACTGGCAACGTTACTGGCTGGTAGATCCGCTGGACGGCACCAAAGAGTTTATTAAACGAAATGGTGAATTTACCGTTAACATTGCGCTGATCGACAAAGGTAAACCGATCTTAGGTGTGGTGTATGCGCCGGTAATGAACGTAATGTACAGCGCGGCGGAAGGCAAAGCCTGGAAAGAAGAGTGCGGCGTGTGCAAGCAGATTCAGGTACGCGACGCCCGTCCGCCGCTGGTGGTCATCAGCCGTTCCCATGCGGATGCTGAGCTGAAAGAGTATCTGCAACAGCTTGGTGAACACCAGACGACATCCATCGGCTCTTCATTGAAATTCTGCCTGGTGGCGGAAGGTCAGGCGCAGCTCTACCCGCGTTTCGGGCCGACGAATATTTGGGATACCGCTGCCGGCCATGCCGTGGCTGCAGCTGCCGGAGCACACGTTCACGACTGGCAGGGCAAACCGCTGGATTATACTCCGCGCGAATCCTTCCTGAATCCTGGATTCCGGGTTTCTATTTATTAAGCAATTTATGCAGCAAGTCCATGACTTGCTGCACTTCTTGCTGGGTTAACGCCCCGTCCTTCGCCCACTGTACGCGACCGTCTTTATCCAGCACTGCAATGGCGGAACTCTCTTCATCCAGTTGCCAGGCTCCGCGCGCGACGCCATTGCTGTCGACAATAAACTGCGACCACGGATAGAGCTTTTTATTGCTCTCCAGACTGCTGCGCACAAACATACCGGAACCGGGGATGGCGTCGTCGGTGTTGACTATGGTGGTCGTCTGGTAGCGATCGTGCGGCAATTTCGCCGATTTAATTGCTTCAATCAGCGTCGCATTTTTCTCTTTTGCGGAGGTGCGACCGGCAATATGTTGCAGTACTCGCACTTTTCCCGCTAACTGCGCACTGTTCCAGGTTTTGTAGCTAAACTGATCTTTATCAAACACCAACTCGCCACGATCGGTAATACCAATCGGCGGTACGCGCTGACCAGTTTCGAATTTATGCGCGGAGGCCATCATCGGCAGTAGCAAGCAAGTCAGCGCGAGGATCTTGCGTAGGGTCATAGTGTTTCCTTCTTATCGTATGCAGGTGATCCGACCACTTGGGTCTGGCTTTTAATCATATGTGCTATTTATCGAATTTCCCGCAAGTGCGGTGCCAGTTTGCGGACAAGCGCACAAATCATATGAAAAATGAATGTTTATACTGAAGATTGTGGTTAGGTGAAGAGATAATTCTGAATAATTGTAACAGTAGGGTAAAAAAATTTATACACGCTGGAAACATTACCCCGATAGTCTATAGTCATTAGGCATTAAAATTTGCGCCTCATAATAGTTGGGCCGATTGTGGCACCGCAAAGGCGTAATACTCAGCAGGAGACAACAATGAAAATTTTCCAACGGTACAACCCACTTCAGGTGGCGAAGTACGTGAAGATCCTGTTCCGTGGACGGTTATACATCAAGGACGTTGGCGCTTTTGAATTTGATAAGGGTAAGATTCTTATCCCAAAAGTGAAGGATAAACTGCATTTGTCAGTGATGTCCGAAGTTAACCGTCAGGTTATGCGTCTGCAAACAGAGATGGCTTAACCAAGTGCTATGCAGTAATAAGACGGCTCCTGATTCAGGAGCCGTTGATGTTTCTGGGGTTATGCGACGCTTTCTTCTTTATCTTTGGCGTCAGGCAGTTTTGGCGAAAGGGCGGTGGCTTTACTGTCGATTCGCGTAACCAGTAGCTGGTCGATGCGGTAGTTATCAATATCCACCACTTCAAATTTGTAACCGGAGAACTTCACCGAATCAGTGCGTTTCGGGATCTTACGCAACATAAACATCATAAAGCCGCCGATGGTTTCGTAGTTGCCCGACTGCGGGAACTCGTCGATATCCAGCACGCGCATCACGTCGTCAATCGGCGTACCGCCATCGATTAGCCATGAATTCTCATCACGCGCCACAATCTGTTCTTCCAGCCCCTGACCGACCAGATCGCCCATCAACGTGGTCATCACGTCGTTGAGGGTGATGATCCCCACCACCAGTGCGTACTCGTTCATGATTACCGCAAAGTCTTCACCCGCAGCTTTAAAACTTTCCAGCGCCTCAGAGAGGGTCAGCGTATCAGGCACGATCAGCGTATTGCGAATTTGCACGCCGCTGTTCAGTGCCAGGCTTTGATTGGCCAGCACGCGGTTCAGCAGATCTTTTGAATCGACATAACCGATAATGTGATCGATATCTTCATTACAGACGAGGAATTTCGAGTGCGGATGCTCCGCCACTTTATTCTTCAGGCTTTGCTCATCTTCATGGAGATCGAACCAAATCACGTTTTCACGCGGCGTCATGGAAGACGGCACGGTACGGGATTCCAGTTCAAACACGTTTTCGATCAGTTCGTGTTCCTGTTTACGCAATACACCAGCCAGTGCACCGGCCTCCACTACTGCGTAGATGTCATCAGATGTGATGTCATCTTTACGTACCATTGGCAATTTAAAGATACGGAAGATCATGTTCGCCAGGCCGTTGAAAAACCACACCAGAGGGGTGCAGACGAACAGGCAGAAGCGCATCGGGTTGATGATACGCAAAGCCACAGCTTCTGGCGCAATCATACCGATGCGTTTCGGGGTTAAATCCGCAAACAGAATAAACATGCCAGTCACTAACGAGAAAGAGAGAATAAAGCTCAGTTGCTCAGAGAGTTCCGCCGATATATAGCGGGAGAACAGGCTATTAAAAGCCGGAGAGAACGCCGCATCACCGACGATACCGCCGAGTATTGCCACCGCGTTCAGACCAATTTGCACCACGGTAAAGAACATGCCGGGATTTTCCTGCATATCCAGAACGCGCTGGGCGTTTATATTGCCTTCATCAGCCAGCAGTTTAAGTTTGATTTTGCGTGAGGCGGCAAGCGAGATCTCGGATATCGAGAAGAACGCACTCACAGCGATCAAGCAGAGTATGACTAAAATACTGTTTAACATATCTTATCCGACCGTTCAGGTCAGATCCTCGGAAGGGGAAGTTGATTAATTTGTGCGAAATACACATTGAAAGCCGGCTCGAAGAGAGTGAACCGACATTTTCAGTGGCTAGTATAGCGTAAGGTACTGTAAAGTCGCCAGAGGGTTAAATTTTTGCTTCATTTCGCTTTAGTTCGGCCTTTTATTGCTACGCTTCAGGCGGCAGGCAAACGCCGATCCCGCCAATTCCGCAATAACCATACGGGTTTTTATGCAGATATTGCTGGTGGTCATCTTCGGCATAATAAAACGGTGTCGCGTTAGCGATTTCCGTGGTGATGTGACGATCGTCATCGGCGGCAAGCATCGCGGCCTGAAAACGTTCGAGACTGGCGCGGGCGGCAGCATCCTGTTCTGGTGTTAGCGGATAAATCGCGGAACGATACTGCGTGCCATGGTCATTGCCCTGACGCATCCCTTGTGCGGGATCGTGATTCTCCCAGAATACTTGTAACAGTTGTTCGTAGCTGATCACTGACGGATCGTAAACCACGCGTACCGCTTCGGCGTGGCCGGTATCACCAGAACACACTTCCCGATAAGTCGGGTTTGGCGTGTAACCGCCGGTATAACCTGCGGCGGTGCTGTAAACGCCGGGAAGTTGCCAGAAAAGGCGTTCCACGCCCCAGAAACAGCCCATAGCAAAAATGGCAATTTCCATTCCGTCAGGCACATTTGTCATTGAGTGACCATTGACTGCATTCAACGTGGCTACGGGCATCGGGGTATTACGTCCAGGAAGGGCATCGGCGGGGGAAACCAGATGCTTTTTATCAAATAAACTCATGGTATCGCTCTCCCGAAAATCGGTCTTTGGGGTTTAGGTTGTAACAAGAGACGTATTTGCACACAATAACTCTCGTGAATGTGTATAAAGTAAAACATAAGAAATATTTTGGATTTAGTCTGCTTTTAAATCCATATTGCTGGTTTTTTGTTAAGCCGTTTAACGGGGTTCCAGGGGCAGGAACAAAGGATATTCAGGAGAAAATGTGCGCTATATCCGACAGTTATGTTGTGTAAGCTTACTCTGTTTTGGTGGTTCTGCTATCGCCGCGAACGTCCGTCTACAGGTCGAAGGGTTATCAGGACAGCTGGAAAAAAATGTTCGTGCACAGCTTTCTACGATTGAAAGTGATGAAGTGACGCCAGACCGGCGATTTCGCGCGCGTGTCGATGATGCCATCCGCGAAGGCCTGAAGGCGCTGGGCTATTACCAGCCGACCATTGAATTTGATCTTCGCCCACCGCCAAAGAAAGGGCGACAGGTTTTGATCGCCAAAGTCACGCCCGGCGTGCCCGTTTTGATTGGCGGCACCGATGTTGTGCTGCGCGGTGGTGCACGGACTGATAAAGACTATCTGAAGTTGCTCGATACTCGCCCGGCTATAGGCACGGTGCTGAATCAGGGCGACTACGAAAATTTCAAAAAGTCCTTAACCAGCATCGCGTTGCGCAAAGGCTATTTCGATAGTGAATTTACCAAAGCCCAGTTGGGTATTGCACTTGGCTTGCATAAAGCCTACTGGGATATTGACTACAACAGTGGCGAACGCTACCGCTTTGGGCATGTGACCTTCGAAGGCTCACAGATCCGCGATGAGTATCTGCAAAACCTTGTTCCGTTTAAAGAAGGTGATGAATACGAGTCAAAAGACCTGGCAGAGCTGAACCGCCGTCTCTCCGCTACTGGTTGGTTTAACTCGGTGGTGGTTGCACCGCAGTTTGATAAAGCGCGAGAAACAAAAGTATTGCCACTTACCGGCGTCGTTTCGCCGCGCACGGAAAATACGATTGAAACCGGTGTCGGGTACTCAACGGACGTTGGTCCACGTGTCAAAGCCACGTGGAAAAAGCCGTGGATGAACTCTTACGGTCACAGCCTGACCACCAGCACAAGTATTTCTGCACCGGAACAGACCCTCGATTTTAGCTATAAAATGCCGCTGCTTAAGAACCCGCTGGAACAATATTATCTGGTACAGGGCGGTTTTAAGCGCACCGATCTAAACGATACTGAATCCGATTCTACAACTCTGGTGGCCTCCCGTTATTGGGATCTCTCCAGCGGCTGGCAGCGCGCCATTAACTTACGCTGGAGTCTTGACCACTTTACCCAGGGTGAAATTACCAACACCACGATGCTGTTTTATCCAGGAGTGATGATTAGCCGCACGCGTTCACGTGGTGGCCTGATGCCGACCTGGGGCGACTCGCAACGCTACTCAATCGACTACTCAAACACCGCCTGGGGCTCGGACGTCGATTTCTCTGTGTTTCAGGCGCAGAACGTCTGGATACGCACACTCTACGATCGCCATCGTTTTGTCACGCGCGGCACGTTGGGCTGGATTGAAACAGGTGACTTCGACAAAGTGCCGCCTGATCTGCGTTTCTTTGCCGGGGGCGACCGTAGCATTCGTGGCTATAAATACAAATCTATCGCCCCGAAATACGCCAATGGTGACCTGAAAGGGGCATCAAAACTGATAACCGGATCGCTGGAGTACCAGTACAACGTGACCGGAAAATGGTGGGGGGCGGTGTTTGTTGATAGCGGCGAAGCGGTAAGCGATATTCGCCGCAGTGACTTTAAAACCGGCACCGGGGTTGGTGTGCGCTGGGAATCACCAGTCGGGCCGATCAAGCTCGATTTCGCCGTTCCGGTCGCTGACAAAGACGAGCATGGTTTACAGTTTTACATCGGTCTGGGGCCAGAATTATGAGTTTATGGAAAAAAATCAGCCTCGGTGTGGTTGTCGTCCTCTTACTATTGCTGGGATCGGTGGCATTTCTGGTGGGCACCACCAGTGGTTTGCATCTGGTATTTAAAGCGGCAGATCGCTGGGTGCCTGGGCTGGACATCGGTAAGGTGACTGGCGGCTGGCGCGACCTTACTCTGTCTGACGTTCGTTATGAGCAGCCAGGTGTGGCGGTTAAAGCAGCTAATCTGCATCTGGCAGTCGGGCTGGAGTGCCTGTGGAACAGCAGTGTTTGCATTAACGATTTGGCACTGAAGGATATTCAGGTCAACATCGACAGCAAAAAAATGCCCCCTTCAGAACAGGTTGAAGAAGAGGAAGACAGCGGCCCGCTGGATCTCTCCACGCCATATCCCATCACCCTGACGCGGGTGGCGCTGGATAACGTCAATATCAAAATTGATGACACCACGGTGTCGGTGATGGACTTCACCTCCGGTCTGAACTGGCAGGAGAAAACCCTGACCCTGAAACCGACATCGCTGAAAGGCCTGCTGATTGCCTTGCCGAAAGTGGCGGAAGTGGCGCAGGAAGAAGTCGTTGAACCGAAAATTGAAAATCCGCAGCCGGATGAAAAACCGCTCGGCGAAACGCTGAAAGATCTCTTTTCTCGCCCGGTATTGCCGGAAATGACCGACGTGCATTTGCCGCTCAACCTGAATATTGAAGAGTTTAAGGGCGAGCAATTGCGCGTGACGGGCGACACGGACATCACCGTGCGCACCATGCTGCTGAAAGTGAGCAGCATTGACGGCAATACCAAACTGGACGCGCTGGATATCGACTCTAACCAGGGGATCGTTAACGCCAGCGGTACGGCGCAACTGTCGGGTAACTGGCCGGTGGATATCACCCTCAACAGCACACTGAACGTGGAGCCGTTGAAGGGTGAAAAAGTGAAGCTGAAAGTGGGCGGTGCGCTGCGCGAACAACTGGAGATTGGCGTTAACCTTTCTGGTCAGGTGGATATGGATCTGCGTGCTCAGACGCGGCTGGCGGAGGCTGGACTGCCGCTCAATGTCGAAGTCAACAGCAAGCAACTTTACTGGCCGTTTACCGGCGAGAAACAGTATCAGGCGGACGATCTGAAACTGAAACTCACCGGCAAAATGACCGATTACACGCTCTCTATGCGCACGGCAGTGAAGGGACAGGAGATCCCGCCCGCCACCATTACCCTCGATGCGAAAGGTAATGAACAGCAGGTGAATCTCGACAAACTCACCGTCGCGGCGCTGGAAGGGAAAACTGAGTTGAAAGCGTTGCTCGACTGGCAGCAGGCGATTAGTTGGCGTGGTGAGTTAACGCTTAACGGCATTAACACCGCGAAAGAGTTTCCGGACTGGCCGTCGAAACTCAATGGTTTGATCAAAACGCGCGGCAGCCTGTACGGCGGCACCTGGCAGATGGACGTGCCGGAGTTGAAGCTGACCGGTAACGTTAAACAGAACAAAGTGAACGTTGAAGGTACGCTGAAAGGCAACAGTTATATGCAGTGGATGATCCCTGGTCTGCATCTGGAACTGGGATCAAACAGTGCCGAAGTGAAAGGCGAACTGGGAGTAAAAGATCTCAATCTTGATGCCACGATCAACGCGCCAGGTCTGGATAACGCGCTGCCAGGGCTGGGCGGTACAGCGAAAGGGTTGGTGAAGGTTCGCGGTACGGTGGAAGCACCGCAGTTGCTGGCGGATATCACCGCGCGTAGCCTGCGCTGGCAGGAACTCTCCGTGGCGCAGGTTCGCGTGGAAGGCGATATAAAATCTACCGATCAGATCGCCGGGAAACTCGACGTGCGCGTTGAGCAAATTTCGCAGCCGGATGTGAATATCAACCTCGTCACCCTGAATGCGAAAGGCAGCGAAAAGCAGCACGAGCTACAACTGCGGATTCAGGGCGAGCCGGTTTCCGGACAGCTCAATCTGGCGGGTAGCTTTGATCGTAAAGAAGAACGCTGGAAGGGAACGCTGAGTAATACCCGCTTCCAGACGCCAGTCGGCCCGTGGGCGCTGACCCGCGATATTGCGCTGGATTACCGCAATCAGGAGCAAAAAATCAGCATCGGGCCGCACTGCTGGGTAAACCCGAACGCGGAACTGTGCGTGCCGCAAACCATTGATGCCGGGGCTGAAGGGCGTGCGGTGGTCAATCTCAATCGTTTCGACCTGGCCATGCTGAAACCGTTTATGCCGGAAACCACTCAGGCAAGCGGTATCTTTACAGGTAAAGCAGACGTTGCCTGGGACACCACCAAAGAAGGGTTGCCGCAGGGCAGCATCACCCTTTCCGGGCGTAACGTGCAGGTGACGCAAACCGTCAATGATGCGGCGCTGCCGGTGGCGTTTCAGACGCTGAATCTGACGGCGGAGTTGCGTAACAACCGCGCCGAACTGGGCTGGACCATCCGCCTGACTAATAATGGTCAGTTCGATGGTCAGGTGCAGGTGACCGATCCACAAGGCCGCCGCAATCTCGGTGGCAACGTCAACATCCGCAACTTTAACCTCGCGATGGTAAACCCCATCTTTACGCGTGGGGAAAAAGCGGCGGGGATGGTGAGTGCTAATTTACGTCTGGGCGGTGATGTACAAAGCCCGCAGCTTTTTGGTCAGCTCCAGGTTACGGGTGTGGATATTGATGGCAACTTTATGCCGTTTGATATGCAGCCGAGCCAGCTTGCGGTCAACTTTAACGGTATGCGCTCGACGCTTGCGGGCACCGTGCGAACCCAGCAGGGTGACATTTACCTGAACGGGGATGCAGACTGGAGTCAGATTGAAAACTGGCGCGCGCGGGTAACGGCAAAAGGCAGTAAGGTGCGGATCACCGTACCGCCGATGGTGCGCATGGATGTGTCGCCAGATGTCGTATTCGAAGCCACACCAAGCCTGTTTACCCTTGATGGTCGCGTTGACGTACCGTGGGCGCGCATTGTGGTGCATGATTTGCCAGAAAGTGCGGTGGGCGTCTCCAGCGATGTCGTGATGCTCAACGATAATCTGCAACCGGAGGAGGCGAAAACTGCGTCGATTCCGATTAACAGCAACCTGATTGTCCACGTCGGCAACAACGTGCGCATTGATGCCTTTGGCCTGAAAGCGCGGCTGACGGGCGATCTCAATGTCGTACAGGACAAACAGGGGCTGGGCCTGAACGGACAGATCAACATTCCGGAAGGGCGTTTCCATGCCTATGGTCAGGATCTGATCGTTCGCAAAGGCGAGTTGCTGTTCTCTGGTCCACCGGATCAACCGTATCTTAATATCGAAGCAATTCGTAACCCGGATGCTACAGAAGATGATGTAATCGCCGGTGTTCGTGTCACTGGACTGGCGGATGAACCGAAAGCGGAGATTTTCTCTGACCCGGCGATGTCGCAACAGGCTGCGTTGTCTTACTTGTTGCGTGGACAAGGGCTGGAGAGCGATCAGAGCGACAGCGCGGCGATGACCTCGATGCTGATTGGTCTGGGGGTTGCACAAAGTGGTCAGATTGTGGGTAAAATCGGCGAGACATTTGGCGTAAGTAATTTAGCTCTCGACACCGAGGGAGTAGGCGACTCCTCCCAGGTGGTGGTCAGCGGCTATGTACTACCAGGTCTACAAGTGAAATACGGCGTGGGGATATTTGACTCTATAGCAACACTCACGTTACGTTATCGCCTGATGCCAAAGCTATATCTGGAAGCCGTGTCTGGTGTAGATCAGGCACTGGATTTGCTCTATCAGTTCGAGTTTTAGCGATGCGAATATTTGTCTACGGCAGTTTACGTCACAAACAAGGCAACAGCCACTGGATGACCAATGCCCAGTTGCTGGGCGATTTCAGTATCGATAACTACCAGTTGTATAGCCTGGGCCACTATCCAGGCGCAGTTCCGGGAAACGGAACGGTACACGGTGAAGTTTATCGTATTGACAACGCCACGCTGGCCGAACTTGATGCCTTGCGCACCAGGGGCGGTGAATACGCGCGCCAGTTGATTCAGACGCCGTACGGGAGTGCATGGATGTACGTTTATCAACGACCCGTCGATGGATTAACGCTGATTGAAAGCGGCGACTGGTTAGACAGGGATAAGTCATAATATAAACACGCCACCTTCGGGTGGCGTTGTTTTTTCGAGGTATCTCGCATTCTTTTTTGTAATTCCCCTACTTTTTGCTTTTCTCTCCGAGCCGCTTTCCATATCTGTTAACGCATAAAAAACTCTGCTGGCGTTCACAAATGTGCAGGGGTAAAACGGGGGCACGCTTTGAACGGTGAGTATGAGTGAGGTCGGCTAACTTCCAGCAAGTGGCTATGAACAGCAAAATGGTGGTCGAGTTTAGCTTGTTCTTACCGTTCAAGCCTTTCAAATGCTGAGAATAATGATAGTGGAATAGATAGTTTATAAATTGCGGGCATAAAAAAACCCTTACTAACCGAAGCCCGGTGTTCAGGGTTATTGCGCTATAAGAACTTATTTATTCTTTGCGCGCTCGAAGGAGGCAACGATTTCAGCTTTAGCGGCTTCTGCGTTTTCCCAACCTTCAACTTTCACCCACTTGCCTTTTTCGAGGTCTTTGTAGTGCTCGAAGAAGTGAGCGATCTGCGCTTTCAGCAGCTCTGGCAGATCGTTAACGTCTTTAATGTGATCGTATTCTTTGCTCAGCTTGCTGTGCGGAACAGCAACCAGTTTCGCATCTTCACCGGCTTCGTCGGTCATTTTCAGAACGCCAACCGGACGGCAACGGATCACAGAACCCGGCTGCAGCGGGTACGGAGTCGGAACCAGTACGTCAACCGGGTCACCGTCCAGAGACAGGGTGTGGTTGATGTAACCGTAGTTGCACGGATAGAACATCGCGGTGGACATGAAGCGGTCAACGAACAGTGCGCCGCTCTCTTTGTCGATTTCGTATTTGATCGGATCTGCGTTAGCCGGGATCTCAATAACAACGTAGATGTCTTCCGGCAGATCTTTACCCGCAGGGACGTTGAGTAAGCTCATGTCTGTTTCCTTTAAAATATGTGGCAAACAAGTGCCGAGTATTATAGCCAACTCGCGCCGAATGTCTTCGCTTGTTTTCGTCCTCATATTCCTTTTTCGCCAGTTTTAAGACGGCTCGTGGAGCAGGAAAATCCATAACCGTAGCCGCATTTTTCATAGTGATATGAAAGCGATTACAAACTTGTGATTAACGTTTTATTTACTTTTTTGAAGTGTGATGTAACGCAATCCGTTACATAACGAATTGTCTATAGTTTTTTCGCGAACATCTTTTCACCAATAATAACTATCCCGACGAGGACAACCCTATGTGGAAACGCTTACTTGTAGTCTCTGCAGTCTCGGCAGCCATGTCGTCTATGGCGTTGGCCGCTCCATTAACCGTAGGATTTTCGCAGGTCGGATCAGAATCCGGCTGGCGCGCCGCAGAAACCAACGTGGCGAAAAGTGAGGCCGAAAAACGTGGTATCACGCTAAAAATTGCCGATGGTCAGCAAAAGCAGGAAAACCAGATTAAAGCGGTACGTTCCTTTGTTGCACAAGGGGTAGATGCGATCTTTATCGCTCCAGTGGTGGCGACGGGTTGGGAGCCGGTATTAAAAGAGGCGAAAGATGCCGAAATTCCGGTCTTTTTGCTCGACCGTTCCATTGATGTGAAAGACAAATCTCTCTATATGACCACTGTCACCGCTGACAACATTCTTGAAGGTAAGCTGATTGGTGACTGGCTGGTAAAAGAAGTGAATGGCAAACCATGCAACGTGGTGGAGTTGCAGGGCACCGTTGGGGCAAGTGTTGCCATCGACCGTAAAAAAGGCTTTGCCGAAGCCATTAAGAATGCGCCAAATATCAAAATCATCCGCTCGCAGTCCGGTGATTTCACCCGCAGTAAAGGCAAAGAAGTTATGGAGAGCTTTATCAAAGCAGAAAACAACGGCAAAAACATCTGCATGGTTTACGCCCATAACGACGACATGGTGATTGGCGCAATTCAGGCAATTAAAGAAGCGGGTCTGAAGCCAGGCAAAGATATTCTGACAGGTTCTATCGACGGCGTGCCGGATATCTACAAAGCGATGATTGATGGCGAAGCGAACGCCAGCGTTGAACTGACGCCAAACATGGCCGGCCCGGCCTTCGACGCGCTGGAGAAATACAAAAAAGACGGCACCATGCCTGAAAAGCTGACCCTGACCAAATCCACACTTTACCTGCCTGATACTGCAAAAGAAGAGTTAGAGAAGAAGAAAAATATGGGGTATTGAGGGACATCAATACCTGATGCCGACTTGTGGGCCGCCGGATAAGGCGTTTATGCCGCATCCGGCGGTTGTACAGCACCGGACTTAACACCGTGCACAATCTGTCCCCTCGCCCCTTCGGGGAGAGGGTTAGGGTGAGGGGGACAAACGGCGCAGCTCTTAACATCAGGCACGATCTATTCCCAGGCTTTTAGAGCGTGGCTAAGGGGGAAACCATGACGACTAACCAACACCAGGAAATCCTCCGTACCGAAGGATTAAGTAAATTTTTCCCCGGCGTCAAAGCGTTAGACAACGTTGATTTCAGCCTACGGCGCGGTGAAATTATGGCGCTGCTCGGTGAAAACGGAGCCGGTAAATCGACGCTGATCAAAGCACTTACCGGTGTCTACCACGCCGATCGCGGTACTATCTGGTTGGACGGTCAGACTATCTCACCAAAAAACACCGCCCACGCACAACAGCTAGGCATTGGCACCGTCTATCAGGAAGTCAACCTGTTACCCAACATGTCGGTAGCCGACAATCTATTCATAGGCCGCGAACCCAGGCGTTTCGGCCTGCTACGCCGTAAAGAGATGGAAAAGCGCGCTACCGAACTGATGGCATCGTATGGTTTCTCCCTCGACGTGCGGGAACCGCTCAACCGCTTTTCAGTCGCGATGCAGCAAATCGTCGCCATTTGCCGGGCCATTGATCTCTCCGCCAAAGTGCTGATCCTCGATGAACCCACCGCCAGTCTCGATACTCAGGAAGTGGAGTTGCTGTTTGGCCTGATGCGCCAGTTACGCGATCGCGGCGTCAGCTTGATCTTCGTTACGCACTTTCTCGATCAGGTTTATCAGGTCAGCGATCGGATCACTGTCTTACGCAATGGCAGCTTCGTTGGCTGTCGGGAAACCCGCGAGCTACCGCAGATCGAACTGGTCAAAATGATGCTTGGGCGCGAACTCGACACCCACGCGCTACAACGTGCCGGACGGACATTACTTAGCGACAAACCCGTTGCTGCGTTTAAAAATTACGGCAAGAAAGGAACGATCGCGCCGTTTGATCTCGAAGTGCGCCCGGGCGAGATCGTCGGACTGGCAGGCTTGCTGGGATCGGGTCGTACCGAAACCGCTGAAGTTATCTTCGGAATCAAACCCGCCGACAGCGGCACTGCGCTGATCAAAGGCCAACCACAAACGCTACGATCGCCACATCAGGCTTCGGTACTGGGCATTGGTTTTTGCCCGGAAGACAGGAAAACTGATGGCATCATTGCCGCCGCCTCGGTGCGGGAAAATATCATCCTTGCCTTACAAGCCCAGCGCGGCTGGCTACGACCGATCTCTCGCAAAGAACAGCAAGAGATTGCCGAACGTTTTATCCGCCAGCTTGGCATTCGCACACCTTCCACCGAACAGCCTATTGAGTTTCTCTCCGGCGGCAATCAGCAAAAAGTATTACTTTCACGCTGGCTGCTGACTCGTCCGCAATTTCTGATCCTCGACGAGCCAACGCGCGGTATTGATGTGGGCGCCCACGCCGAGATCATCCGCCTGATTGAAACGCTGTGCGCCGACGGCCTGGCTTTATTGGTAATTTCTTCCGAACTGGAAGAGCTGGTGGGCTATGCCGATCGGGTGATCATCATGCGCGATCGCAAACAGGTGGCGGAAATCCCGCTGGCAGAACTCTCCGTTCCGGCGATCATGAACGCCATTGCGGCGTAAGGAGAACAGTGTGATGCCTCAATCTCTCCCTGACACCGCGTCGTCGAAAAGGCGTTTTCGCTGGCCGACGGGAATGCCTCAACTGGCGGCGCTATTGCTGGTGCTGCTGGTCGATAGTCTGGTCGCCCCACATTTCTGGCAGGTGGTGCTTCAGGATGGGCGTTTGTTCGGTAGCCCCATCGACATTCTTAACCGTGCGGCTCCCGTTGCGTTACTGGCGATTGGCATGACGCTGGTGATCGCCACTGGTGGGATTGATCTCTCCGTAGGCGCGGTGATGGCTATCGCCGGAGCCACAACGGCTGCGATGACGGTCGCGGGATTCAGCCTGCCGATTGTTTTGTTAAGCGCCCTGGGCGCCGGCATTCTGGCAGGATTGTGGAATGGCATTCTGGTGGCGATCCTCAAAATTCAGCCGTTTGTCGCCACTCTGATCCTGATGGTCGCCGGGCGCGGCGTGGCGCAACTGATCACCTCCGGGCAGATCGTCACTTTCAACTCACCAGATCTCTCGTGGTTCGGCAGTGGATCGCTGCTGTTCCTGCCAACGCCAGTCATTATCGCCGTGCTGACGCTGCTCCTGTTCTGGCTGTTGACTCGTAAAACGGCGCTGGGGATGTTTATTGAAGCCGTTGGCATCAACATTCGGGCAGCGAAAAATGCCGGAGTGAACACTCGGATCATCGTCATGCTCACCTACGTGTTGAGCGGGCTGTGTGCGGCAATTGCGGGCATTATCGTGGCTGCGGATATTCGCGGTGCCGATGCCAACAACGCCGGATTATGGCTGGAACTGGACGCCATTCTTGCGGTGGTGATCGGCGGTGGATCGCTGATGGGCGGGCGTTTTAACCTGCTGCTTTCGGTAGTGGGGGCGCTGATCATTCAGGGAATGAACACCGGAATTTTACTTTCGGGCTTTCCGCCAGAGATGAACCAGGTGGTGAAAGCGGTGGTGGTGCTTTGCGTGCTGATTGTCCAGTCGCAACGCTTTATCAGTCTGATTAAAGGAGTACGTAGCCGTGATAAAACGTAACTTACCACTGATGATCACCATCGGCGTTTTTGTGTTGGGCTATCTCTACTGCCTGACGCAGTTTCCCGGTTTTGCTTCTACGCGAGTGATCTGCAATATCCTGACCGATAACGCCTTTTTGGGGATCATCGCCGTCGGTATGACCTTTGTGATCCTCTCTGGCGGTATCGATCTCTCCGTCGGTTCGGTGATCGCTTTTACCGGCGTTTTTCTGGCAAAGGTGATTGGCGACTTTGGGATTTCACCACTATTGGCCTTCCCGCTGGTACTGGCGATGGGCTGTGCCTTCGGCGCATTTATGGGGCTTTTGATCGACGCGCTGAAGATCCCGGCATTCATCATTACCCTTGCGGGAATGTTTTTTTTGCGTGGCGTCAGCTATCTCGTTTCGGAAGAGTCGATCCCGATTAACCATCCCATTTATGACACACTCTCTGGCCTTGCGTGGAAAATTCCCGGCGGCGGTCGCTTAAGCGCGATGGGATTACTGATGCTGGCGGTCGTGGTTATCGGTATTTTCCTCGCGCATCGCACCCGCTTTGGTAATCAGGTATATGCCATTGGCGGCAACGCGACGTCGGCAAACCTGATGGGGATTTCTACCCGCAGCACCACTATTCGCATATATATGCTTTCCACCGGACTGGCAACGCTGGCGGGGATTGTCTTCTCGATTTACACCCAGGCCGGATACGCGCTGGCTGGCGTAGGTGTGGAACTGGACGCTATCGCCTCCGTGGTGATTGGCGGTACACTTTTAAGCGGCGGCGTTGGGACAGTATTGGGAACGCTGTTTGGCGTGGCGATTCAGGGACTCATTCAGACTTACATAAACTTTGACGGTACGCTGAGTTCATGGTGGACGAAAATCGCCATCGGAATTTTGTTGTTTATTTTTATTGCCTTACAGCGTGGGTTAACGGTGCTGTGGGAGAATCGTCAGAGTTCGCCAGTAATAAGAGTGAGTCCGGAAAATACAATAAAAGATTAAATTCACTGATATATAAGGATATTTTTATGTGGGCAAAGGAAGGTGAGGGTTTAAGTACAACATGCAAAAGTTGTGGTGTGGATGTTTTACCACCTGATGATTATTGTAGAAGCTGTGATGATAAAAAACTTACGGGGATTGGCGGTTGGCTGTATTTACCTGCTATTTCTTTAGTGCTGGTGATTATTTCGAGCATTTATTCTTTTGTACGAACATGGGGGCTTGCTCAGAGTAGTCAGGAAGAACCGCTCAGAACTCTGCTTTATCTGGAAGTGGCTGGATTTGCCACGATATTTCTGTTGGTAAGTTATACTACCTTTTTGTTTTTTAATAAGAAACGCCAACTTCCGCACTACTATATTGCCCTTCTTCTGGCGCTCTTCGCATTGAATGTTGCTGATATCTGGGGAGCTGTACAATTTCTTCATGCCACAATTGATTTTTTAGACGCATGGGGTGTGCTGAAAAATATCATTCATCTGGCTATCTGGGTTCCCTATTTCCGAGTCTCCAAACGAGTCAAATTAACTTTTGTTAATTAGAACGCAAAAACGCCGGAACAATCCGGCGTTTTTAGACCATTACGCGTCCGGGAACTCACGGATAAAGCGTTCGACATCTTCAACCATATGGTTATTGCCGACGAAGAAAGAACGGCGCTGGTGCAGGGTTTCCGGGATGATATCCAGAATACGCTCTTTGCCATCGCTCGCTTTACCACCTGCTTGTTCCGCCAGGAATGCCATCGGGTTGCATTCATACAGCAAACGCAGCTTACCGTCTGGGTGGCTGGCGGTGCTTGGGTAGAGATAAATTCCACCTTTCAGCAGGTTACGGTGGAAATCCGCAACCAGTGAACCGATATAACGCGAGGTATACGGGCGGTTGGTGGATTTATCTTCTTCCTGGCAGAATTTAATGTACTTCTTCACCCCATTAGGGAACTTAATGTAGTTTCCTTCGTTGATGGAGTAGGTTGAGCCTTTCTCCGGGAAGCGCATCCGTTCCTGGCACAGGCAGAAAACGCCGAGTGAAGGATCATAGGTAAAGGCGTGAACACCGCATCCTGTGGTGTAAACCAGCATGGTAGAGGAGCCGTATACCACGTAACCTGCGGCAACCTGTTTGTTGCCAGGCTGGAGGAAATCTTCTTCCGTTACCGGCGTACCGACAGGTGTAACGCGGCGGTAGATGGAGAAAATCGTACCGACAGAGACGTTAACATCGATGTTGGACGAGCCATCCAGTGGGTCCATCAGCACAACGTATTTTGCGTGTTCACAGCCTTCAAAGACGACAATCTCATCTTCTTCTTCAGATGCAATGCCCGCAACGATATCGCGCGCTTTCAATGCGGCTTTCAGTTTTTCATTAGCGAACAGGTCGAGTTTCTGTTGAACCTCGCCCTGCACGTTCTCAGCACCGCTGGCACCCAGGATATCAACCAGTCCTGCTTTGTTGATATCGCGATGGATAATCTTGGCGCCCAGTTTTATTGCCGACAGCAAAGCAGTGAGCTCACCGGTAGCATGAGAAAACTCGTGCTGCTTTTCGACAATAAATTCACCTAACGTTTTCATAAAACTTTCCCTGCAATGTTTATGGAGTAAAGCGACCGCAACAATCTTAACAAATAATCTGAATGTTGCGCTCAGGTGAATCGCGCCAGCAAATTACGGATTATCCTGAAATGCGTTTCTCACTTGCCCGACATATGCGTAAAATGAGCGGTAGATTAAAAAAGGATAATGACGTATGCGCATTCATATTTTAGGAATTTGTGGCACGTTTATGGGTGGTCTGGCGATTCTGGCGCGCCAGTTGGGCCATGAAGTAACGGGTTCGGACGCTAATGTGTATCCGCCGATGAGCACCTTACTTGAGAAGCAAGGCATTGAACTGATTCAGGGTTACGATGCCAGCCAACTCGATCCGCAGCCGGATCTGGTGATTATTGGTAATGCCATGACCCGTGGAAATCCGTGTGTGGAAGCGGTACTGGAAAAAAACATTCCGTATATGTCGGGGCCACAGTGGCTGCACGATTTTGTGCTGCGCGACCGCTGGGTGCTGGCCGTTGCCGGTACACACGGCAAAACCACCACGGCGGGAATGGCGACCTGGATTCTGGAACAGTGTGGCTATAAACCGGGTTTTGTTATTGGCGGTGTGCCTGGAAACTTTGATGTTTCGGCGCGTTTGGGCGAAAGCGACTTCTTTGTTATCGAAGCGGACGAGTATGACTGCGCCTTCTTCGACAAACGCTCCAAATTTGTCCATTACTGCCCGCGCACGCTGATCCTCAACAATCTTGAGTTCGATCACGCCGATATCTTTGATGACCTGAAAGCGATCCAGAAACAATTCCACCATCTGGTGCGTATTGTTCCTGGGCAGGGTCGTATTATCTGGCCGGAAAACGACATCAACCTGAAACAGACCATGGCGATGGGCTGCTGGAGTGATCAGGAACAGGTAGGCGAGCAGGGACGCTGGCAGGCGAAAAAGCTGACCACCGATGCTTCCGAATGGGAAGTATTGCTGGACGGCGAAAAAGTGGGCGAAGTGAAATGGTCACTGGTTGGCGAACATAACATGCACAACGGTCTGATGGCGATTGCTGCGGCTCGTCATGTTGGTGTTGCGCCGGCAGATGCTGCTAATGCGCTGGGGTCGTTTATCAACGCTCGTCGTCGTCTGGAGTTACGCGGTGAAGCGAATGGCGTGACGGTGTATGACGATTTTGCCCATCACCCGACGGCGATTCTGGCAACGCTGGCGGCGCTGCGCGGTAAAGTCGGTGGTACGGCGCGTATTATTGCCGTGCTGGAACCGCGCTCAAACACCATGAAGATGGGCGTCTGCAAAGACGATCTGGCACCGTCGTTAGGCCGTGCCGATGAAGTCTTTCTGCTGCAACCGGCGCATATTCCGTGGCAGGTAGCTGAAGTGGCAGAAGCCTGTATTCAGCCTGCGCACTGGAGTGGTGATGTCGATGCGTTGGCAGATATGGTGGTGAAAACCGCCCAGCCTGGCGACCATATTCTGGTGATGAGCAACGGCGGTTTTGGTGGTATTCATCAGAAACTGCTGGATGGTCTGGCGAAGAAGGCGGAAGCTGCGCAGTAATTCTGAAGCTTCAGCCTGGAGTAGCATTGCCGGATAAAGCGTTTACGCCGCATCCGGCAAACCATACTCATATCAACAACAAAACTTACCCTTCGTTCTCTGCCAGCTCGCGCAGATACTGGAAAATCTGTCGCGCGGATTTCGGCGGCTTATTCCCTTCTTTCTCTTTCTTCGCGTTGCGGATCAGAGTACGCAGTTGCTGGCGATCGGCATCAGGCCACAAGTTCAATACGTCAGCGATGGCATCATCACCGTGATCGATCAAACGATCGCGCAGGTTTTCCAGTTTATGGAACAGCACCACCTGCTGGTTGTGGCGGTTTTTTAGCTTATCCAGCGCCTGACGAATAGGCTCTACGTCGCGCTGGCGTAGCATTTTACCGATGAGCTGCAACTGGCGGCGGCGACCTTCCATTTTAATACGCTGGGCTAACTCGATAGCCGCACGCAGATCCGCATCTAACGGGATCTTATCCAGCGCGTTTTTCCCCAGATCAACAATTTCCGCGCCCAGGCGTTTTAACTCCTCGGCATCGCGTTTAATTTCACTTTTACTGACCCAGATAATTTCATCGTCTTCGTCTTCGATATCATCACCGGGAACGTCGTCGAGCCAGTCTTCGGGCTGCTTAGTCATGTCAGGCTCCTTAAAAAAAGAGGCTAATGTTACCAGTTAAGATGCGCACTGAAAAACGGTTCTCTGTTAGACTTCAGAGAAACTCTCTACATTATGGCACTTGCAATGAAAGTAATCTCTCAAGTTGAAGCGCAGCGCAAGATTCTGGAAGAAGCAGTTTCGACTGCGCTGGAGTTGGCCTCAGGCAAATCGGACGGTGCGGAAGTTGCCGTCAGCAAGACCACCGGCATTAGCGTAAGCACGCGCTATGGTGAAGTGGAGAATGTCGAATTCAATAGCGATGGCGCGCTGGGGATCACCGTTTATCACCAGAACCGCAAAGGTAGCGCATCATCCACCGATTTAAGCCCGCAGGCTATTGCCCGCACCGTACAGGCGGCGCTGGATATTGCTCGTTATACCTCGCCAGACCCTTACGCAGGTGTGGCAGATAAAGAACTGCTGGCCTTTGATGCGCCGGATCTCGATTTATTCCATCCTGCAGAAGTTTCCCCGGATGAAGCTATTGAACTGGCGGCTCGTGCTGAACAGGCGGCATTGCAGGCGGACAAACGTATCACCAATACCGAAGGCGGCAGCTTTAACAGCCACTACGGCGTCAAAGTATTTGGCAACAGCCACGGTATGTTGCAGGGATACTGCTCAACGCGTCATTCACTCTCCAGCTGTGTGATTGCCGAAGAAAATGGCGATATGGAACGTGATTACGCCTACACCATTGGCCGCGCGATGAGCGATCTGCAAACGCCAGAGTGGGTTGGGGCAGACTGCGCTCGCCGCACTTTATCGCGCCTGTCACCGCGTAAACTCTCCACCATGAAAGCGCCGGTGATTTTTGCCAATGAAGTCGCAACCGGATTGTTTGGTCATTTAGTTGGCGCAATTGCCGGTGGCGCGGTCTACCGTAAATCCACCTTCCTGCTCGACTCGCTGGGCAAACAAATTCTGCCGGACTGGCTGACCATTGAAGAACATCCGCATCTGCTGAAAGGGCTGGCCTCTACGCCATTCGACAGCGAAGGGGTGCGCACCGAGCGTCGCGATATTATTAAAGATGGCATCCTGACCCAGTGGCTGCTGACCAGCTATTCCGCGCGTAAACTGGGGCTGAAAAGCACCGGACACGCAGGTGGTATTCACAACTGGCGTATTGCCGGGCAAGGACTCAGCTTTGAGCAGATGCTCAAAGAAATGGGCACCGGCCTGGTAGTGACGGAACTAATGGGTCAGGGCGTGAGTGCAATTACCGGTGATTATTCCCGTGGTGCAGCGGGCTTCTGGGTCGAGAATGGCGAAATTCAATATCCGGTTAGTGAAATCACTATCGCAGGTAATTTAAAAGATATGTGGCGCAATATTGTCACCGTCGGTAACGATATTGAAACACGCAGCAATATACAGTGTGGTTCTGTACTGTTGCCGGAGATGAAAATCGCCGGGCAGTAAAAAAACTGGCGCGACCTGCCGCGCCGAATCTTCATAATAAAAAAGGAAGTGAGCAATGCGTAAAAGCCTGTTAGCTATTCTTGCAGTCTCCTCGTTGGTATTCAGTTCGGTGTCGTTTGCCGCTGAGCTGGAAGACAATATGGAAACCCTCAATGACAATTTAAAAGTGATCGAAAAGGCGGATAACGCGGCACAAATCAAAGACGCGTTAACCAAAATGCGCGCTGCGGCGCTGGATGCGCAAAAAGCGACGCCGCCGAAGCTGGAAGGTAAATCACCAGACAGCCCGGAAATGAAAGACTTCCGCCACGGTTTTGACATTCTGGTCGGTCAGATTGACGACGCGCTGAAGCTGGCTAATGAAGGTAAAGTCAAAGAAGCACAGGCCGCCGCAGAGCAACTGAAAACGACCCGCAACGCCTATCACCAGAAGTATCGTTAATTCCTTATTGGGCGGTGAAACGTTACCGCCCAACGCTTTCTTCTCCCTTCGTAAAATCACCGCAATATCTATCTTCACCACGGCATATTCCTGCGTGTCGTCCGCATTTTTGCGAGGCGTTTTCCAGAAATGAATGTAATGCATATGTAATGCTATAATGCATTACACTTTTCATAATTACCGGAGGCATAATGGCCACACTTAACGTCCGCCTGGATGACAAACTGAAAAATGAGGCTTATGCGGTGCTGGAAAAATTAAATATCACGCCTACTGAAGCAGTACGGCTGCTGTTTCAGTACGTTGCGGAAAATGGAAGAATGCCGGTAAAAACGCTCACTGTCAGTGATAGTGAAGAAGCCTTGTTACGCACTGTCAGGGAACGACTGGCCAACCCACAAGAGGCCATTAAGGTCCGACTGGATGAACTATGAGCTGGCTTTTGATCTGCGGGCGCTGAAAGAGTGGCAAAAACTGGGCGTGACAGTCCGGGAACAATTTAAAAAAAAGCTTGAGGATGTGCTGAAAAGGCCGCGCAATCCATTGGCTAAACTGCGGGATTTACCGGACTGCTACAAAATTAAGCTGCACACACTGGGATATCGCCTGGTCTATCAGGTCAATGATAAAGAGTTGCTCGTGTTGGTGATAGCTGTTGGTAAGAGAGAACTCAGCCGTTTATGAAGACGCGACTAAACGGCTGGATGAGTGATTAACGCAAATGATGCACCACCTGATTGCTGCTGCCACGCCAGATCAGGGAAGGGTCTTTTAAATCCTGCACAAATTTGCCGTCGACCAGTACGTTAATCAGATCAACAACCTGCATTTGCGCAGCGTTGAGTTCGTCGAGTTTATAGCCTGTCCACACCCAGATATCTTTACCCGGACACTCGGCGCGGATGCGTTGTACCAGTTTTAAAATGTCCGGCACGTTTTGCGGATGCAGCGGGTCGCCGCCGGAGAGGGAAATGCCCTGGCGTTTGATGCGGGTGTCGTTCAGATCGTTGATGATCTGGTCTTCCATTGCTTTGGTAAATGGCTGACCGGAATTTACCCGCCAGGTGCTTTTGTTGTAGCAACCGGGGCATTCATGAACACACCCGGAGACAAACAGGGTGCAACGAGTGCCGGGGCCGTTGACGATGTCGACAGGATAGTACTGATGATAATTCATTTTCGCTTCTCAATTGACGCCATGACTGCTCTGGTGCGTACGGGGCGAAGTCCTCTGAGGCTTACGCATTTGCCACCTTGCGACGACACCAACTGGCTAGAGGCAACTCATTATGTCGGGAGTCAAGAAGGGGCACGGAACGGTCCCCTCTCCCTGAGGGAGAGGGTTAGGGTGAGGGGGGAAGGCTTAACCGATCTGCCCATTACCCAAATGTTTAACGCGGCGCTTAACTTCTTCCTGCTTACCGGCGTTAAACGGACGCGCATCCGGGCTACCTAAATATCCGCACACGCGGCGAGTTACCGACACACGGGAGGTGTCATGGTTACCACATTTCGGGCAGGTGAAGCCTTTGCTGGTGCACTCAAACTCACCGGTAAAGCCACATTCATAGCATTCATCGATCGGCGTATTGGTGCCGTAATACGGTACATGCTGATAGCTGTAATCCCAGACATCTTCCAGCGCCTTCAGGTTGTGCTGAATGTTTGGATACTCGCCGTAGCAAATGAAACCACCGTTAGCCAGCGGCGGGTAAGGTGCTTCAAAGTCGATCTTGTCGTACGGGTTCACCTTTTTCTCCACATCAAGGTGGAAACTGTTGGTGTAGTAACCTTTATCGGTCACGCCCGGCACCACGCCAAACTCAGCGGTATCGAGACGGCAGAAGCGGTCGCACAGGTTTTCACTTGGCGTGCTGTAAAGGCTGAAACCGTAGCCAGTCTCTTCTTTCCACTGATCAACCGCCTGACGCAGACGTTCAACAATCGCAATACCTTTCGCGCGAAGCTGCTCGTTGTCATAAACATGCTCGCCGCCGAACAGCGCGTTAATGGTTTCGTGGATACCGATGTAACCCAGCGAAATAGACGCACGGCCGTTTTTGAAGATTTCAGAAACATCATCGTCGGCATTCAGGCGTACACCGCAGGCACCTTCCATATAAAGGATTGGAGCCACGCGCGCTTTCACGCCCTCGAGACGAGCGATACGGGTCATCAGCGCCTTACGTGCCAGCACCAGACGTTCATCCAGCAGCTTCCAGAAGGTGGCTTCATCGCCTTTCGCTTCCAGCGCAATACGTGGCAGGTTCAGGCTGATTACGCCGAGGTTGTTACGACCATCGTGGATCTGCTCGCCGTTTTCGTTTTCCCATACGCCGAGGAAGCTGCGGCAACCCATCGGGGTTTTAAACGAACCGGTGACTTTCACTACCTGATCGTAGTTCAGGATATCCGGATACATGCGCTTGCTTGCGCACTCCAGCGCCAGCTGTTTGATGTCGTAGTTCGGATCGCCTTTTTTATGGTTCAGGCCATCGCGAATCGCAAACACCAGTTTCGGGAACACGGCGGTTTTGCGGTTTTTACCCAGGCCAGCGATACGGTTACGCAGGATGGATTCCTGAATCAGGCGCGACTCCCAGCTGGTGCCCAGACCAAAGCCAAAGGTCACAAACGGTGTTTGACCGTTGGCGGTGTGCAGGGTGTTTACTTCGTACTCCAGCGACTGGAAGGCGTCGTAGCACTCTTTGATAGTACGAGAGTTGGCGTAGCCTTCGGCGTCCGGGATGCTCCACTCTTCTGCGGTCTTGCGGTGTTTGTTGTAGCTGGCGGTGACAAACGGAGCCAGCACTTCATCAATACGGTTAATGGTGGTGCCGCCATAAATATGGCTGGCAACCTGGGCGATAATCTGCGCAGTTACTGCGGTGGCGGTGGAGATCGACTTCGGTGGTTCGATCTCGGCGTTCCCCATCTTAAAGCCCTGGGTCAGCATACCTTTCAGGTCGATCAACATGCAGTTGAACATCGGGAAGAACGGCGAGTAATCGAGGTCGTGGTAGTGAATATCGCCACGCTCATGCGCCTGCACCACGTCACGCGGCAACAGGTGCTGACGCGCATAGTGTTTAGCAACAATACCGGCCAGCAAGTCGCGCTGGGTTGGAATTACCTTGCTGTCTTTATTGGCGTTTTCATTGAGCAACGAAGAGTTGGTCTGTTCGACCAGGCCACGGATCTCCTGGTTCAGGCGACCGCGTTTTTCACGTTCGATGTCGCGATCGTGACGGTACTCAATGTAAGCACGAGCCAGTTGTTTGTACGGGCCTGACATCAGCTGGTTTTCAACTGCGGTCTGAATTTCGTTGATATCGACCTGGTTGCGGCCTTGCATTTGCTCGCTGACGACGGCGGCAACAGTGGCACAATAATCTGCATCATCGACTTCCGCTGCTTTAGCTGCACGCAGAATGGCTTCTTTGATGCGCTCTGATTTAAACGGCACTTTGCAGCCGTCTCGTTTCATCACATGCGGTGTCATGATCGCTCCATATTTTTAAGAACAGGTTATACACAGAAAGTTGGGAAGTGCGCCCCGCTTTATTTAGCTCTTTTTACGGGGAGTTACGGCAATCCCAATCCGCTTTATCCACAATTTTGTCGGCTTTGTTGGCGTGTGTCTTGGTGCAAGTATAGTCGACGGATACAACATATTGGGTTGAGAGGCATTTTAAAGTCTATATATAGTGCTTTGCATTAAGGATGTTTGAGGTTTTTTTGATTTAGCTCAAAGTAAAAAGCAGAGTGTACGGATGACGGGCGCTACAGCGATGTGTAAATTTTTTAATAATTTTCTGTTCAAAAAACCAACAAAAACAACGCTCTGACAGGTAAGGCCCCGGAAATACTCGCTTTACCGGGGCCTGGAGAAGAATTACCTCTGCAACCACCAGACAGCCTCAAAAGGTCGCAATGTCATGGCTCCCGGTTGAGAGGCGGCTTCTTCATAGTTATGCATTAATAGTTGCCAGTCGCCGCTGATTTGCGTTGGTTGCCAGGGCTGCACGTCACGGCTAAGGTTGGCTATCACCAATAAAGTTTGCCCCAGCCATTCACGGCGATAGCACCACAATACAGGGCTGTTTGGCAGGAGATCCTGGTAATTGCCCCATGTCAGAATGGGTTCTTGTTTACGCAGCGTGATTAACTTCTGGTAGGTGTAAAACACTGAGGATTCATCGGCCAGCGCAGCTTCCACGTTGATTTCGCGATAGTTATCACTCAGACCAATCCACGGCTCGCCGGTAGTAAACCCGGCGTTATCGCCGTTGCTCCATTGCATTGGCGTGCGGCTGTTATCGCGGGATTTACTGGCGAGGATTGCCAATAGCTCTTCGGCGTCACGCCCATCGTTGCGCAGCTCGGCAAACATATTGAGGCTCTCCACGTCGCGGTAATCGGTAATGCGCGTGAAATGCGGATTAGTCATGCCAATCTCCTCACCCTGGTAGATATACGGTGTTCCCTGCATACCATGCAGTACCATCGCCAGCATTTTTGCCGCAGGCTCACGGTAGTCACCTTCATCGCCAAAGCGAGAAACAATGCGCGGCTGATCGTGGTTACACCAGAACAAAGCATTCCACGCAACGTTGTGCATTCCCTGTTGCCAGTGGCGGAACAATGTTTTTAACGCCACAAAGTCAGGTTTAGCCAGCGTCCATTTTTCACCGCCGGGGTAATCGACCTTCAGGTGATGAAAATTAAAGGTCATCGACAATTCACTGCCTGTCAGTGCCGCGTATCGCTGGCAATGTTCAAGGCTGGTGGAGGACATTTCACCCACAGTCATTAATCCGCGTGGCGTAAAGACATCGCGGTTCATTTCGTGCAAAAACTCGTGTGCTCGTGGCCCGTCGGTATAGAAGCGACGTCCGTCGCCATCCAGATCGTTGGGGAAGTTCTGGTCTTTGGAAATCAGATTCACCACATCCAGGCGCAGCCCGTCTACCCCGCGATCGGCCCAGAACTCACAGACTTTTTTCAGCTCTGCGCGTACTGCTGGATTTTCCCAGTTGAGATCGGCCTGTTCTGGTGCAAACAGATGCAAGTAATACTGTTCGCTTTCTGCGTGCCAGCGCCAGGCATTGCCGCCGAATTTAGAACGCCAGTTATTCGGTGGTATTCCTGGTTCGCCATCACGCCAGATATAAAACTGACGGTAAGGACTTTCTTTGTTCAGTGCCTCGCGAAACCAGGCGTGTTGGGTAGAAGTATGGTTAAACACCATATCAAGGATAATGCGAATACCGCGAGATTTCGCCTGCGCCACCAGTTCGTCAAAGTCGTCCAGCGTACCGTAGGTGGGATCAATCGCCGTATAGTTCGCTACGTCGTAACCGTTATCGACCTGTGGGGAGACATAAAAAGGTGTCAACCAGATAGCATCGACGCCCAGTTTTTGTAGGTAGTCGAGGCGCAGAGTGACTCCTCGCAGATCGCCGGTGCCGCTGCCCGTGGTGTCCTGAAAACTCTTTGGATAAATCTGGTAGATAACGCCGTTTTGCCACCAGTGGGGAAGATTAGTCATTACGTCATTCCTGCAAATGCGAGGGGGCGCAAGTGCGCCCCGAAGAAAATTAAACAATGTTCAGCGTGCCCAGGCGGTGTTTTCGCTGGTAGATAAACGAGGTGAGCACAATCGGGATGATGATGGCGATAGCCATGGCCAGCGCAAATACCTGCCAGTAGCTCGGCTGAATGGAGAGAATTCCCGGCAGGCCGCCTACGCCGATGCCATTCGCCATAACGCCGTTCAGGCCGCAGAGCAATCCTGCCAGACCGGAACCAATCATCGCGCACAGCATCGGGAAGCGATATTTCAGGTTGATGCCGTACATTGCCGGCTCAGTGACTCCAAGATAAGCGGAGATCGCCGCTGGAACCGAAATTTCCCGCTCGTTCTGTTTACGGCTGGCGATAATAATTCCTACCACTGCCGACGCCTGAGCAATATTCGAAAGGGCAATCAGCGGCCAGACTGGCGTACCGCCCATGCTTTGAATCATCTGCATATCAATGGCAAGCGTGGTCTGGTGTACGCCGGTAATGACCAGCGGCGCATAAAGGAAGCCAAACAACGCTGCGCCAATAGGGGCAAAGCTGCCAGTCATCAGGTGACGAACCGCAAAGGCAACGCCATCGCCAATCATGCGACCAAACGGACCAATCAGCGCATGGGCGAGGAACACTGCGAGGATCAGCGAGCAGACCGGTACAACCACCAGATAGAGATAATCCGGCACGATGCGCTTAAGGCGAGTTTCAATAAAGCCCAGCGCCAGCCCAGCTAACAGTGCCGGGATCACTTGCGCCTGATAGCCTACTTTCGCAATACTGAACATGCCAAAGTCCCACACTTCCGGCACCTGCTGCCCGAGCAGATAGGCGTTCATCAGTTGTGGAGAAACCAGCGTTACGCCAAGCACGATACCAAGGATCGGCGTGCCGCCCATCTTTTTCACCGCCGACCAGCAAATCCCGACCGGCAGGTAGAAGAAGATCGCCTCACCGATCAACCACAGAAAATCGTAGATCGTTTGCAGGGAAGGGTACATTTGCGCCAGCGTCTGGCCGTTGCTCATAGGCAGATCGCCGATAACATTGCGAAAACCGAGGATCAAACCGCCGCTAATCAGCGCGGGCAGCAATGGGAAGAAGATCTCCGCGAAATGGGAGATCAACTGCTCATGCCATTTCATATTCTGCCTGGCGGCTTTTTTCACCTGCTCTTTATCGACCTGCGCCTGACCAGTCGTTGCCAATAACGCTTTGTAGTAATCGCCAACGTTGGTGCCAATCACCACCTGAAATTGTCCTGCATTGGTGAAACAGCCTTTCACCATAGGGAGTTGTTCAATTTCTTTTGGTCTGGCATTGGCTGGTTGGTTGAGGACAAAGCGCAGGCGAGTAATACAGTGGCTGACCGTCGCGATATTGCCGCGCCCGCCGACCAGTTCAATCAACCGATCGATATCCGTTTGGTTCACTTTGCTCATCATAAGGCCCCGTGGCAGATGACATATTTGGTTGACGGCAGAATATAGTGGGAAGGAAAAATTAAAAATGGGAACGTTCCCGAAACACGGCGAAGATCACAATTTATCGTTCAGGAAACGATCAGGACAGGGCGGCGGGGATGATGATTTGTTGCGGTTCGCTGCGCCCGGTTATCTGCTCAATCAACTGGCAGGCCGCCTGGCGTCCGGCTTCTGCGTAGCCTGGGTCAACGGTGACGATCTCCGGATGGAGGAACTTCATCAACGGTGTATTACCAACGCTCGCCAGTTGTAAGGTATCAATGCGTTGCTCTTGCAGGTATTTACTTGCACCAAGTGCCAGCGTGTCAGTTGCGCACAGCAACGCGGTGGTTTCAGGGGTAATGACTTTTGCCACGTTCTCATAACCTTGCTTCATGGCGAGGCCAGGCAGAGCGGCGACGGGATGCAGTTTATGCGCTTTGCAGAACGCCAGGTAGGCTTCATGACGTCGCTTACCGGTCGTCACGTCACTGTGCGGCACGCCGAGATAACTGATATGACGATGCCCCTGGTCATACAGCCGTTGCATCAGGATTTTGATCGCCCCTTCGTCGTCATAACAGACTGAAGCAAAGCCCTTTGCGTCACGTGCCAGCAGCACCAGCGATGACTGCCAGTGGGCTAACATCTCTTCGGTTATACCGGTAAAACCAAACAGTACCACGCCGTCGATATTACGACGTTTCAAAACGCCCAGATGTTCGGCAACTAATTGTGGGGAAAACTGGCTTTCCATCATGATGGGGTCGTAGCCCTGTTCATAGAATGCCGGCAGCATGGTCTGAACCGCGAGATTTTCTGAGAGCGAATCCAGGCGGGTCACGATGATGGCGACCACTTTATCGCTTTGCCCACGCATGGCGCGCGCAGAGCGGGAAGGGGAAAATCCATGCTGATTCATCACCGCTTCAACACGCTCGCGCGTACGCTGGCTCACGCCGCTTTCGTTATTCAGCACCCGGGAAACAGTGGATTTTCCCACGCCGCTCAAGCGCGCGATGTCTTTGATGGTCAGCCGATTTTGCATCCTGTTATCCCGTAACTTGTTGTTTAATTATTAGAGACTAACTTTACCCGCGCATTCAGCAATGGGCAAAGTCTGGTTTATCGTTGGTTTAGTTGCCGACAGGTATTATATCGGCATAAATGCTACGAATATTATTGGATTCGCGGCGCTATTTATTCACTTACCGGAGGTTATATGGAACCTGATCCCACGCCTCTCCCTCGACGGAGATTAAAACTTTTCCGGTAAGCCTGTCTTTTCACGGCGTTACCGGATGCGTAAGGCCGTGACGTTTTAACGTCCCTGCTCAGTTTTATTACCTTCAGGTAAGGCTTCGCCACGCCTGAAGATATTTCTGCACTGTTCCTGACAGCGCGGAGGGACTCCCTATGTTTAAAGAAATTTTTACCCGGCTCATTCGCCATTTACCTTCCCGTCTGATCCGTCGCGATCCGCTACCGGGTGCGCAGCAGACAGCGAATGCACCAATCCCGCCTTCCTTAAGCGCGCATTGCCTGAAAATGGCGGTGATGCCCGAAGAAGAATTATGGAAAACGTTCGACACCCACCCGGAAGGGTTGAATCAGGTGGAAGTGGAAGTTGCCCGCGAAAAACATGGCGAAAATAAATTACCTGCGCAACAGCCGTCACCGTGGTGGGTACATTTGTGGGTCTGCTATCGCAATCCCTTTAATATTTTGCTCACGATCCTTGGCGGCATTTCTTACGCCACGGAAGATTTATTTGCCGCTGGCGTTATCGCGTTAATGGTGGCTATTTCTACGTTGCTGAACTTTATTCAGGAAGCACGTTCCACCAAAGCGGCAGATGCCCTGAAAGCGATGGTCAGTAATACCGCGACGGTGCTGCGCGTAATTAACGACAAAGGCGAAAATGGCTGGCTGGAGATCCCGATCGACCAGTTGGTGCCCGGCGATATTATTAAACTGGCGGCGGGGGATATGATCCCGGCAGATTTACGTATCTTGCAGGCGCGGGATCTGTTCGTCGCTCAGGCGTCATTAACCGGTGAGTCTCTGCCCGTTGAAAAAAACGCGACCACGCGCCAGCCGGAGCACAGCAATCCGCTGGAGTGTGACACCCTGTGTTTTATGGGCACCACCGTGGTGAGCGGCACGGCACAAGCGATGGTAATTGCCACAGGTGGCAACACCTGGTTTGGTCAACTGGCGGGGCGTGTCAGTGAGCAGGAAAGCGAGCCGAATGCCTTTCAGCAGGGGATCAGCCGCGTCAGTATGCTGCTGATTCGCTTTATGCTGGTGATGGCGCCCGTGGTGCTGTTGATCAACGGTTACACCAAAGGCGACTGGTGGGAAGCGGCGCTGTTTGCGCTTTCGGTAGCGGTAGGTTTAACGCCGGAAATGTTGCCGATGATTGTCACCTCAACGCTGGCGCGTGGCGCAGTCAAGCTGTCGAAACAGAAAGTGATCGTCAAACATCTGGATGCCATTCAGAACTTTGGCGCTATGGATATTCTGTGTACCGATAAAACCGGCACCCTGACGCAGGATAAAATTGTGCTGGAGAATCATACCGATATCTCCGGTAAAACCAGCGAACGCGTGCTGCATAGCGCGTGGTTGAACAGTCATTACCAGACAGGGCTTAAAAACCTGCTTGATACAGCGGTGCTCGAAGGTACAGATGAAGAGTCAGCGCGTTCGCTGGCCAGCCGTTGGCAGAAAATTGATGAGATTCCGTTTGATTTTGAGCGTCGTCGGATGTCGGTGGTAGTGGCAGAAAATACCGAACACCATCAACTGGTTTGCAAAGGCGCATTGCAGGAAATCCTCAATGTGTGTTCGCAAGTTCGTCACAATGGCGAGATTGTGCCGCTCGATGACACCATGCTGCGTAAGATTAAGCGGGTTACTGATACGCTGAATCGTCAGGGGCTGCGAGTGGTAGCGGTGGCGACGAAATACCTGCCGGCGCGTGAAGGGGATTACCAGCGGGCAGATGAATCCGACCTGATCCTCGAAGGATATATTGCTTTCCTTGATCCGCCCAAAGAGACAACCGCTCCGGCACTGAAGGCATTAAAAGCGAGTGGCATTACCGTAAAAATCCTCACTGGCGACAGTGAGTTAGTGGCGGCGAAAGTGTGCCATGAAGTGGGACTGGACGCGGGAGAGGTGGTTACTGGTAGTGATATTGAAACTCTAACTGACAACGAACTGGCAAATCTCGCGCAGCGCACCACGCTGTTTGCCCGCCTGACGCCGATGCATAAAGAACGCATCGTAACGTTGCTGAAGCGCGAAGGGCATGTAGTTGGCTTTATGGGCGATGGCATTAATGATGCGCCCGCCTTACGTGCTGCGGATATCGGCATTTCTGTGGACGGCGCGGTAGATATTGCCCGTGAAGCAGCGGATATCATTCTGCTGGAAAAAAGCCTGATGGTGCTGGAAGAGGGGGTTATTGAGGGACGTCGTACTTTCGCCAATATGCTGAAATACATCAAAATGACGGCGAGCTCTAACTTCGGTAATGTGTTCAGCGTGCTGGTGGCGAGTGCTTTTTTGCCCTTCCTGCCGATGTTGCCGTTACACTTGCTTATTCAGAACCTGCTGTATGATGTGTCACAGGTGGCGATCCCGTTTGATAACGTAGACGATGAGCAAATTCAAAAGCCGCAGCGTTGGAATCCGGCGGATCTGGGACGCTTTATGATCTTCTTCGGACCGATCAGTTCGATCTTCGATATTCTGACGTTTTGCCTGATGTGGTGGGTATTTCATGCCAACACGCCGGAAACGCAAACGCTGTTCCAGTCGGGCTGGTTTGTGGTGGGGTTACTGTCACAAACGCTGATTGTGCATATGATCCGTACCCGCCGTGTACCGTTTATTCAGAGCTGCGCATCGTGGCCATTAATGATCATGACCGTGATCGTGATGATTGTCGGGATCGCGTTGCCGTTTTCGCCGCTGGCCAGTTATCTGCAATTGCAGGCGCTACCGTTTAGTTACTTCCCGTGGCTGATTGCGATTCTGGCAGGGTATATGACGTTAACGCAACTGGTGAAAGGATTTTATAGCCGTCGTTATGGCTGGCAGTAAGTGAGTGCTGAGACTGATCGGAAAATATTGTTACTGGTCAGTCTTCTACGAAAAGACCTGAACAAAAAAATAGATTACTGCAAAAATAAAAAAACAAATAAACGTCCAGCTCAAATTATAAAGGGCGCTATAGCTTTTATTTACCGAACGAGAGAGAAAGATGTCTTCTTTTTTAATGTGTCTGGAGGAGATGTTGCGATACAGGCGGATATAGTAAACACAATAAAGTAATAAAGGCGGTATTACCCATCCACCTGTTGGTTTGCCAAATATAAGAGTCAGTACAATAGCGATAGCAAAGAAAAGCAGAAAGACGATTTGCGCTTTGGATTCTATTTTTTTTAATTCGCTTCTGATGCCTTCAGCGTGCTGTTCTTGCCAGCGCCGCAGCGTACTAATACTAAATTGATAGTGTTCACATAGCTCCTTATTAGACATACCTTCTTTTGACCGCTGTAAAATTTCAGCAATTTGTTCATTCGTGAAACGGGATTTAGCCATCTTCAACCCTCCGTGGTTGAATCAGATAATCCAGGCGCGATTCCTGGATTATCTTTCTGACAGAGATTAGCGACGAACAGCGATCGCTTCGATCTCAATCTTCACGTCTTTTGGCAGACGAGCAACTTCAACGCAAGAACGTGCCGGGAAGGTAGCGTTGTGTTCGGTGAAGAAGGCTTCGTAAGTCGCATTTACGGTTGCGAAGTCGTTCAGATCTTTCACAAACACGGTGGTTTTAACGATGTCGCCCACTTTCAGGCCAGCCGCTTCCACGATCGCTTTCACGTTATCCAGTGACTGACGCGCTTGTGCTGCTACGTCTGCCGGTACTTCGCCAGTTTTCGGGTTTACCGGGATCTGACCGGAGGTGATGATCATACTGCCCAGATCAACGCCCTGAACATAAGGTCCGATAGCTGCCGGTGCATTTTCCGTAGCGATAGTTTTGCTCATGATTTCTCCTTTATTACAGCGGTAAAAAGTCTGGCTCATTATAGGGAGCCAGACTTTTATTACCAACCGCAATTAATTGGCCAGCACCACATTATGGGAAAACTCTTTTTCGCAGTATTTGCATTTGAGCGCGATGTCATTGGCGCGTTTTCGCACTGCAAAGCTGGAAGAAACCGGTTCGGCATGGCTGATACAGTTGCTGTTCGGGCAGACCAGCACATTGTCGATGCGCTCTGGCAGGCTGGGGCGCGATTTACCAACCACTTCATAGTTGTCGATACGATTTACCGTGGCTTGCGGTGCGTACAGCGCCAGTTGGTCTACCTGATCTTCACTCAAAAAGGTATTTTCGATCTTGATCAGATCCTTGCGCCCCATCTCGCCAGAAGGCAGGTTCAGACCGATGGTGATACGCTGATCCGTTTCGGTCAGCTTGAACAGACTCAACAGCTTAAAACCGATCTGGGCGGGGATATGGTCAATTACCGTGCCGCGTTTAATAGCTTCAACCTGCAATTTATTATCGTGTGTCATCTCTATGTCCCCTTACAGTACCAGATCGCGATTCAGAACCAGTGCCAGTAACGCCTGGCGAGCGAAAATCCCATTGCCTGCCTGCTGGAAGTACCAGGCGTGCGGCGTTTTATCGACATCCGTCGCAATTTCATCAATACGCGGCAGCGGATGCAGCACTTTCATATTGGCTTTGGCGTTGTGAAGATCGCTGGCGCGCAGGACAAACTGCGCTTTTACGTTGGCGTATTCGGACGGATCCAGGCGTTCTTTTTGCACGCGGGTCATATACAGAATGTCCACTTCCGCCATCACTTCTTCAATGGAACTATGCAGGCTCCAGGCGATCCCTTTTTCATCAAGCATGTCCAGAATGTACTGCGGCATTGCCAGCGCGTCCGGCGCGATGAAGTAAAAACGGTTGCCGTCGAACTTCGCTAACGCCTGAGTCAGGGAGTGAACGGTGCGACCATATTTCAGGTCGCCGACCATTGCGACGCGAAGATTGTCCAGACGTCCCTGGGTTTCCTGAATGGTGAACAGATCCAGCAAGGTTTGCGTCGGATGTTGGTTGGAACCATCACCGGCGTTCAGCACCGGCACATTGCCGGAAAACTCGGTCGCCAGGCGCGCCGCACCTTCCTGCGGATGGCGCATCACAATCGCATCGACGTAAGTGCTGATAACCGAGATGGTATCAGCCAGCGTTTCACCTTTTTTTCCCAGTGAGGTGTTTGCGCTGTCAGAGAATCCCACCACACTAGCGCCCAGGCGGTGCATCGAGGTTTCGAAAGAGAGGCGGGTGCGGGTTGATGCTTCGAAGAAGCAACTGGCAATCACTTTATGTTTCAACAACTCTGGTTGCGGGTTTGCTTTCAGTTTCGCCGCTGTCGCCAGCACCAGATTAAGGTCATCGCGACTAAGGTCATTTATGGAAATGATATGTTTTTGATATAGCGGATTAGCCATGTTTATCTCCTGACGCCTGGGCAAAAAAAAGCCCCTCGATTGAGGGGCTGGGAATGGGTGATCAACGGGAAGAAAAACGGCAGGCCAGCGTCTTTTTTCAGACGCGGTAAGACAAAATGTCGAACACACTGAACCATACATCCTCCCGGCAAATTGTCCGGTATTATACTCAGCCAGAAAGTGGGATCAAGCGATTAATGCAAGAAATTCCCCAGGTAAACGATTGTTGTGAATTTATATGCTTCAAATTTGAATTTATAACGAAATGAATTTGGGGGGAATGTGGGTGGAAAAATATGCGCTGGCGCAATCAGGCGGCAAAAAATGCTGGTATGGCAGTAAGGAATTACGTATAACAAGAGAAATGAAACGATGTTTTAATTGAGGGAATGAAAAAATGATCATCGGAAATATTCATAATCTCCAGCAATGGTTTCCGGAAGAGTTACGCCAGGCGATCGAGTATATTAAAGCGCACGTTACGGCAGAAACGCCAAAAGGTAAGCACGACATCGAAGGCAACCGCCTGTTTTATCTTATCTCTGAAGATATGACCGAGCCGTATGAAGCACGCCGTGCGGAGTACCATGCCCGCTATCTCGATATTCAGATTGTGCTAAAAGGGCAGGAAGGCATGACCTTCAGCACACAACCTGCGGGCACGCCGGATACCGATTGGTTAGCCGATAAAGACATCGCCTTTTTGCCAGAAGGTGTTGAGGAGAAAACAGTTATCCTCAATGAAGGCGACTTTGTCGTGTTCTATCCGGGTGAAGTACACAAGCCACTGTGCGCAGTGGGCGAGCCTGCCCAGGTTCGCAAAGCAGTTGTGAAAATGCTGATGGCGTAAGTGGATTATGCCGGAGGCGACGTTACGCCGCCTCCGGTACTGGCGTTATTGGGCGAGCGTCGCAACCATTACCGCTTTGATGGTAT
This sequence comes from Escherichia sp. 93.0816, assembly GCF_013368855.2. Taxonomy (NCBI): domain Bacteria; kingdom Pseudomonadati; phylum Pseudomonadota; class Gammaproteobacteria; order Enterobacterales; family Enterobacteriaceae; genus Escherichia; species Escherichia sp. 93.0816. The sequence goes on from NZ_JABWNC020000011.1 coordinate 90,242, forward strand.
GCATGCGGTTTTCCGCCTGATCAAAAACAATACTGGCGGCAGATTCAAAGACCTCATCCGTCACTTCCATCCCACCGTGCAGGCCAAACTCTTCTGCCATCTTTTTACCTAGCGTCGTTTGGTCGTCATGAAACGCGGGCAGACAGTGCAGGAATTTGACGTCTGGATTACCGGTCAACTGCATCATTTTGCTATTCACCTGATAATCACGCAGCAATGCAATACGTTCTGCCCATTTCTCTTTCGCTTCCCCCATCGACACCCACACATCGGTGTAAATAAAGTCGGCCCCTTTAACGCCTGCTGCGATATCTTCTGTCAGCGTAATATTCCCGCCATTTTGCTGCGCCAGGGCGCGGCATTCCGTAACCAGCGAAGCTTCCGGCCAGCACGCTTGTGGCGCTACCAGGCGTAAATCCAGACCGGTCAACGCCGCAGCTTCCAGCATTGAGTTACCCATGTTGTTGCGTGCATCTCCGGCATAAACCAGCGTCATCTCATTGAAAGCTTTACCTGGTAAATGCTCCTGCATGGTCAGCAGATCCGCCAGAAGCTGTGTAGGATGAAACTCATTGGTCAGGCCGTTCCATACCGGCACACCTGCATATTCCGCCAGCGTTTCGACAATCTCCTGACCATAGCCGCGATACTGAATACCGTCATACATGCGACCAAGTACGCGGGCGGTATCTTTAATCGACTCTTTATGGCCAATCTGGCTGCCGCTTGGGCCGAGATAAGTGACACGTGCGCCCTGGTCATATGCGGCAACTTCGAAAGAGCATCGGGTACGAGTCGAGTCTTTTTCGAAGATGAGCGCGATATTTTTACCTGTGAGTCTGGCTTCTTCTTTACCGCTTTTCTTATCGGCTTTCAGCTTCGCAGCTAACTGCAGCAGGCTGTTGAGTTCAGCTGGCGTGAAATCGAGTAATTTCAGGAAATGTTTATGATAAAACCCGGACATAGATCCCTCCTGTGGCTAACGCCGTAATGAATTAAAATTCAATTTATATGGATGATTATTCATTTGCAAGTCTAAAACATAAATCTTTGTCACAAAGGTGGAGGCAATGTCAGTGGTGTGTGACAATAAGAGTATCGGCAGGACATTAAGAGGAATGAGCCATGGCAAACCCGGAACAACTGGAAGAACAGCGTGAAGAAACGCGTTTGATTATTGAAGAATTACTGGAAGATGGCAGCGATCCGGACGCGCTGTACACCATCGAACATCACCTTTCCGCAGACGATCTGGAAACCCTGGAAAAAGCAGCGGTTGAAGCGTTTAAACTCGGTTACGAAGTGACCGATCCGGAAGAGCTGGAAGTGGAAGATGGCGATATCGTAATTTGCTGTGACATCCTCAGCGAATGCGCGTTGAATGCCGATCTTATCGACGCCCAGGTTGAGCAATTGATGAACCTGGCAGAGAAATTCGACGTTGAATACGACGGTTGGGGTACTTACTTTGAAGATCCTAACGGCGAAGATGGCGACGATGAAGATTATGTCGACGAAGACGATGACGGTGTTCGTCACTAATTAATTGATTAAAATGCCCGCTAGTACACACTAGCGGGCATTTTTTTAGAGTTTACGCAGCATCCGCACTTCACAATCGACATGGCCCGTGCAACCAAGTGCGTAATCGATATGTTGAAAACCTAAATGTTCATACAAACCAATCGCTTCTTTTAAAAAAGCGGTCGTTTCCAGATAGCAGCGTTTGAAGCCCATTTCTCGCGCCTGCTCCATCGCCATTAAGGCCAGTTTTTTCGCCAGTCCTTTACCGCGAATAGCAGGAAGAAAATACATCTTTTGCAGCTCGCAAATGTCCGATTCACTACCTGCTAATGGCGCAATCCCGCCGCCGCCCACCACTTCGCCATTATGCTCAACTACCCAATACGCATGACCAGGCTGACTATACACTTGATACAATTCGTCGAGATTGGGATCGGCGACGGTGTAGCCTTTATCAGCGGTAAGACCGTATTCTGCGGATACCTGGCGGATGACGCTGGCGATGGCGGGATTATCGGCGGCAGTAAGTTTGCGCAAACGGAGCGCGGGAGAAGCGACAACATTCATAGCATAGCTCAATTTCAAATGTATGATTTATAGCTCACTTTAATACCACCCTCGCTTATGCGGTGCAAGAAGAAGATAAATCAGAAAATATTAAGCATATATCTCTTTGAGAAAGCGTATTCTAGGTGTACCAGTATCAATTTACTGGGATTATTATCTATATGAATGGAATTTATTTTAGGGATATGATTCATGAATGGTGTAAACGTCGGGAAAGATAATTCTCGTCACTCATTTGTTTTTACAGGCAAAGGTGGTGAGTATTTTCTTATTTGTCTTGTGAATTTTTTACTGACAATTATTACTCTGGGAATATATGGGCCGTGGGCATTGGTGAAATGCCGTCGTTATATTTATCAACATGTGACACTCAATGGGCAACCATTTAGTTATAAGGGAACAGGTGGTGCCATTTTCGTTAGCATGTTCCTTATTATGGTCGTTTATCTTCTCAGTATTTCTTGTTTTTCAGGCCAGCACTTTGTTCTTGGTTTTCTCCTGTTTGCTCTCTTGATCTGCGGTATTCCTTGCATGGCAGTGAAGAGTCTGCAATATCAGGCGAACATGACCTCACTGAATGGCATTCGCTTTGGCTTTAACTGCTCGATGCTCCGTGCATGGTGGGTCATGTTAGGTCTGCCTGTTCTGTTGGCGTTAGCTTTTTGGTTCGCACTGTATCTTATTGCGCAAGTGACGACATCGATAGGAGGATTATTCTTTAACTTAGTCGCGTTAAGTTTGCTTTCTGCCATCGGGCTGGGTGTCGTCCATGGTATAACCTATAGTAAATGGATGCCATTGCTGGGTAACAATGCAACTTTTGGCATTCATAAGTTTTCTGTTCAGGTAAACGTAAAAGAATGCATTAAAGGATGTACGCTCGCAATATTAACTATGGCTCCTTTCATCATTGTGATTGGTATTATGATTGCGCCAGTATTCCAGCAGTTAATAATGATGAGCATGTTGGGGCAGTCTGATGCAGGAGGTGAGCTTGTATTGCAATATTACCCGCAGATTACGGCCTCCTACTTCCTGTATTTTGTTGCGATTCTTGTGTTTTCCATTTATCTCTATGTCACGTTACGCAATCTGTTTCTGAATAATTTAACGCTGGCAAATGGAACAATTCGTTTTCATTCGTCCATTACCACGTTCGGTATGCTTCTGCGCATGTTTGCAGTATTAATGGGAGCCTCAATCACCTGTGGCCTGGCTTACCCCTGGTTGAAAATGTGGATGATTAGCTGGATTGCCAACAATACCCACGTTCAGGGTGACCTTGATTCGCTGGAGTTAACCAATGATGACAAACCGCAGGATAGCGGTCCGTTAATGTGGATTTCTCGCGGTATCATGCCGTATGTTCCGTTTATCTAAATAAAAAGGCCGGAGTATGCTCCGGCCTTCATTTTCTTTACTGTATTGATTACAGTGCAGCGATAACAGCCTGCTGTTCAATCAGCTTCGCTTTCGCTTCTGCATAGCCTTCCAGCTTCTCACGCTCTTTAGCGATGACCGCTTCCGGTGCGCGGGCGACAAAGCCTTCGTTCGCCAGCTTGTTCTCGATACGGCTGATTTCACCTTCAATCTTCGCCACTTCTTTCGCCAGACGCGCCAGCTCATCTTCTTTGTTGATGAGGCCAGCCATCGGGATCAGCAGCTCAGCGCCGTCGACGATCTTAGTAACGGAAACCGGACCTTTGTCATCGGCAGGCAGCACGGTGATGCTTTCCAGGCGTGCCAGCGTTTGCAGGAAGCCACGGTTTTCATTCACGCGACGCTCTGCATCCGCACTGCAACCACGCAGCAGCAGCTCCAGCGGTTTGCCCGGCGCGATGTTCATTTCTGCACGGATGTTACGTACCGCAACGATCGCTTGTTTCAGCCACTCGGTATCGGCCAGTGCGGCTTCATCAACCTGAGATGCATCGTACTGCGGGAACGGCTGCAGCATGATGGTGTCAGCGGTGATGCCGCAAAGCACTTTTACGCGCTGCCAGATAGTTTCGGTGATGAACGGAATGATCGGATGCGCGAGGCGCAGCAGACCTTCCAGCACGGTCACCAGCGTATGGCGAGTACCACGCAGTTCGGCTTCGGTGCCACCGTTCATTACCGGCTTGGTCAGCTCCAGATACCAGTCACAGAACTGGTTCCAGGTGAATTCATACAGAATGCCAGCAGCGATATCGAAGCGGAAGCTATCCAGTGCTTCGCGGTACGCTTTGATGGTCTGGTTGAACTCCGCCAGAATCCAGCGATCCGCCAGCGACAGCGTCATTTCGCCGCCGTTGAAGCCGCAATCCTGACCTTCTGTGTTCATCAGCACAAAGCGGCTGGCGTTCCACAGTTTGTTACAGAAGTTACGGTAACCTTCCAGACGCTTCATATCCCAGTTGATGTCACGACCAGTAGAAGCCAGTGCCGCCAGGGTGAAGCGCAGGGCGTCAGTACCGTGCGGCTCAATGCCGTTCGGGAACTGCTTCTCGGTGCGCTTACGGATTTTGTCCGCCAGCTGCGGCTGCATCATATTGCCGGTGCGTTTTTCCAGCAGTTCTGGCAGCGAAATACCGTCGACCATATCCAGCGGGTCAATAACGTTACCCTTGGATTTGGACATCTTCTGGCCTTCGTCGTCACGAATCAGACCGGTCATGTAAACGGTGTGGAACGGCACCTGCGGCTTGCCATTTTCATCTTTGATGAAGTGCATGGTCATCATGATCATGCGGGCAATCCAGAAGAAGATGATGTCGAAGCCAGAAACCATCACGCTGGTCGGGTGGAACTGACGCAGGGCGTCGGTATTTTCCGGCCAGCCAAGAGTAGAGAAGGTCCACAGCGCGGAAGAGAACCAGGTGTCGAGAACGTCTTCGTCCTGACGCAACGCGACGTCCGCACCGAGGTTATTTTCTTGACGCACTTCATCTTCGTTGCGGCCAACATAAACGTTACCCGCTTCGTCGTACCATGCCGGGATACGGTGACCCCACCACAGCTGACGAGAGATACACCAGTCCTGAATATCGCGCATCCAGGAGAAGTACATGTTTTCGTACTGCTTCGGTACGAACTGAATGTCGCCGTTCTCAACCGCTTCAACTGCCGGTTTCGCCAGTACATCGGCACGCACGTACCACTGGTCGGTCAGCATCGGTTCGATAACCACGCCGCCACGGTCGCCGTAAGGAACGGTCAGATCGTGCGGTTTGATCTCTTCCAGCAGACCGAGTGCGTCAACCGCAGCAACGACTGCTTTACGCGCAGCAAAACGCTCCAGTTTCTGGAACTCTGCCGGGATCTCACTGGAATAAACGTCGGATTCGTTGCCTTTGGTATCGAACACCTGGGCGCTTTCACGGATATCACCGTCAAAGGTCAGGATGTTGATCATCGGCAGGGCGTGACGTTTACCGACTTCATAGTCGTTAAAGTCGTGTGCCGGAGTGATCTTCACGCAGCCGGTGCCTTTTTCCATGTCGGCGTGTTCGTCGCCAACGATCGGAATACGACGGTTAACCAGCGGCAGAATGACATATTTGCCAATCAGATCTTTATAACGCGGATCTTCCGGGTTAACAGCCACGCCGGTATCGCCCAGCAGGGTTTCCGGACGGGTGGTCGCAACCACCAGATAATCTTTACCATCTGCGGTCTTCGCGCCGTCAGCCAGCGGATAGCGGATGTGCCACATAGAACCTTTCGATTCGCGGTTTTCCACTTCCAGGTCAGAGATAGCGGTGCGCAGTTTCGGATCCCAGTTTACCAGGCGTTTGCCACGGTAAATCAGGTCTTCTTTATACAGACGAACGAAAACTTCTTTCACCGCATTGGACAGGCCTTCGTCCATGGTGAAGCGTTCACGCTCCCAGTCTACGGAGTTGCCGAGACGACGCATCTGACGGGTAATGGTGCCGCCGGATTCTGCTTTCCATTCCCAGATTTTGTCGATGAAGGCTTCGCGGCCATAGTCGTGACGGGTTTTACCTTCTTCTGCGGCAATCTTGCGCTCAACGACCATCTGGGTAGCGATCCCGGCGTGGTCAGTACCGACCTGCCACAGGGTATTTTTACCTTGCATACGCTGATAGCGGATCATGGTATCCATGATGGTTTGCTGGAAGGCGTGACCCATATGCAAACTGCCGGTGACGTTCGGCGGCGGGATCATGATGCAGAAACTTTCCTGGCTTTCATCGCCATTAGGCTTAAAGTAGCCCTGCTTTTCCCAGTGCTCGTAAAGCGGCTGTTCGATATCTTGTGGGTTATATGTCTTTTCCATTATTTCCAGGTTGCCGTATTCAGGTTGAAACCAGCCACGCGGTAGGCTTTATAGCGTTCGCGCGCCAGTTGTTTCAGAGAATCTTCATAAGGAACGAAGTCTACCACTTCTGTGAAAGCGGTGGCAAAATCTGCAAAGCTTGTTCGCAGACTAATCAATATATCGCGCGGGCTGCTGCTACGTTTTTGCGGCCAGGCGATCTCCACCGGCGCACCGCCGCGCGGTCCTTCTCCCGCTAAATTGTGCGGAACAAAACTTTCTGCCGGACGCGCCCACAGGGCTTCATCCAGCCGGTAAGCCTGCTTTTCATCTTCACAGGCGATGAGCACGCGCTTACCGCTGCGCCAACGTTCTGCGGCAATTTCACACACCAGTTGCTCAACGGCGCTTAAGCCATCGACGGTGGTGTCATTGTCCAGAAGGTAGAACGTTGCGTTTTTCATATATGGGCTTCTTGTGGTGGATTTAAATATTGCTGCATTCCTCACCCTGAAAGATGAGCAATGAATTTCTATTGCGCTCGATCGGTTCCCTCTCCCTTAGGGAGAGGGTTAGGGTGAGGGTAAAACGCAAACTTACTCTTCGCCGTTAAACCCGGCGCGATTCAGCAGGAACTGTGCCAGCAACGCTACCGGACGACCGGTTGCGCCTTTTGCCTTTCCAGAACGCCATGCGGTTCCCGCGATATCCAGGTGCGCCCAGTTGTACTTACGGGTAAAGCGCGACAGGAAGCAACCTGCGGTAATCGCCCCACCAGGACGACCGCCAATGTTCGCCATATCGGCAAAATTGGATTCCAGCTGTTCCTGGTACTCATCACCCAGCGGTAAACGCCATGCGCGGTCACCGGATTGCTCAGACGCGGCAATCAGCTCATGAGCCAGTGGATTATGATTCGCCATCAGACCAGTAATGTGATGACCCAGCGCGATTACGCAGGCACCGGTCAACGTCGCTACGTCAATCACCGCTTCTGGCTCAAAACGCTCAACGTAAGTTAACACATCGCACAGCACCAGACGGCCTTCGGCGTCGGTGTTCAGCACTTCAACGGTTTGACCGGACATGGTGGTTAACACATCACCCGGACGATAGGCTCGTCCGCCAGGCATGTTTTCGCAGCCTGCCAGCACGCCGATAACGTTAATCGGCAGTTGTAGCTCTGCGACCATACGCATCACGCCGTAAACCGCTGCCGCACCGCACATATCGTACTTCATCTCATCCATGCCTTCTGAAGGCTTGATGGAGATGCCGCCGGAGTCGAAGGTTAAACCTTTACCCACCAGCACGATTGGGCGTGCATCTTCCGACGCGTTGCCTTTGTACTCAATCACTGACATCAGCGATTCGTTTTGTGAACCCTGACCGACCGCCAGATAGGAATGCATCCCCAGTTCTTTCATCTGCTGTTCGCCGATAACGCGGGTAATGACATTCTTGCTGTAGCTGTCAGCCAGCTGGCGCGCCTGAGAGGCGAGGTAAGCGGCATTACAGATATTCGGCGGCATATTGCCGAGATCTTTTGCTGCTTTAATCCCGGCGGCAATTGCCAGACCGTGCTGGATCGCGCGCTCACCGCTGGTCAGTTCGCGGCGGGTCGGCACGTTGAAGACCATCTTACGCAGCGGACGACGCGGCTCGGTCTTGTTTGTTTTCAGTTGGTCAAAACTGTAAAGCGTCTCTTTTGCTGTCTCGACAGCCTGACGCACTTTCCAGTAGTTGTTGCGACCTTTGACGTGCAGCTCGGTCAGGAAACAGACCGCTTCCATTGAACCAGTATCATTCAGTGTATTAATGGTTTTCTGAATAACCTGCTTGTACTGACGCTCATCCAGCTCACGTTCTTTGCCGCAACCAATAAGGAGGATGCGCTCGGAGAGCACGTTTGGCACATGGTGCAGCAACAGTGTCTGCCCCGGTTTTCCTTCCAGTTCGCCCCGACGCAGCAGGGCGCTGATGTACCCATCACTGATCTTATCGAGCTGTTCTGCAATCGGAGAAAGGCGACGTGGTTCGAAGACGCCCACGACGATGCAGGCACTCCGCTGTTTCTCCGGGCTACCGCTTTTTACACTAAACTCCATGCACTACGCTCCTGAATCTTAAAGACAACGGCGGTGGCTACAGATAGAATTGCAAGCTTTCGTAACTCATGTCCGCTGTTGCGATGACTTCGTGTTAATCTTAACGTTATTACGGCATTGGCACGTCAGAACAAAATCTGAGAGGTGAATCCGTTGAGTATAATTATCTTAGCGACGATTTCGACGACTCAAGAGAATAAATGACGTTTAAGCCATGAAACAAGCTAAAATCCTGCAAAAGACGAGTTTTTACGGGCGTATTTAAAGTGATAATCATAAGATATCTGGTTCGGGAGACGCTCAAAAGCCAGCTGGCGATACTCTTCATCTTGCTTTTGATCTTCTTCTGTCAAAAGTTAGTGAGGATACTCGGCGCAGCGGTTGACGGCGACATTCCGGCGAACCTGGTGCTCTCCCTTCTCGGGTTGGGCGTGCCGGAAATGGCGCAGCTTATCCTGCCATTAAGCCTGTTCCTCGGGCTGCTGATGACGTTGGGTAAACTGTATACCGAAAGTGAAATTACGGTAATGCATGCCTGCGGCCTGAGCAAAGCGGTTCTGGTGAAAGCGGCAATGGTTCTCGCGGTGTTCACGGCGATTGTCGCGGCGGTTAACGTCATGTGGGCGGGGCCGTGGTCATCGCGTCATCAGGATGAAGTGTTAGCAGAAGCGAAAGCGAACCCTGGCATGGCGGCGCTGGCGCAAGGGCAATTCCAGCAAGCGACCAATGGCAGCTCGGTGTTGTTCATCGAAAGCGTTGACGGCAGCGATTTCAAAGATGTGTTCCTCGCGCAAATTCGACCAAAAGGTAATGCACGACCTTCTGTGGTGGTGGCCGATTCCGGACATTTAACTCAGTTGCGGGATGGCTCTCAGGTGGTGACTCTCAACCAGGGAACGCGTTTCGAAGGCACTGCACTGTTACGTGATTTCCGCATTACTGACTTCCAGGATTATCAGGCGATCATTGGTCACCAGGCGGTGGCGCTCGACCCGAACGATACCGACCAGATGGACATGCGCACGTTGTGGAACACCGACACCGATCGCGCCCGGGCGGAACTGAACTGGCGTATCACGTTGGTATTCACCGTGTTTATGATGGCGCTCATGGTTGTACCGTTGAGCGTGGTTAACCCACGTCAGGGACGCGTACTGTCGATGCTGCCTGCGATGCTGCTGTATCTGCTTTTCTTCCTGATCCAGACCTCCCTGAAATCGAACGGTGGCAAAGGTAAGCTGGACCCGACGCTGTGGATGTGGACCGTTAACCTGATTTATCTGGCTTTGGCGATTGTTCTCAACCTTTGGGATACGGTGCCGGTTCGCCGCCTGCGCGCCAGTTTTTCGCGTAAAGGAGCGGTGTGATGCAACCTTTTGGCGTACTTGACCGCTATATCGGTAAAACTATTTTCACCACCATCATGATGACGCTGTTCATGCTGGTGTCGCTCTCCGGCATTATCAAATTTGTCGATCAGCTGAAAAAAGCCGGGCAGGGGAGTTACGACGCGTTAGGCGCAGGAATGTATACCCTGCTGAGCGTGCCGAAAGATGTGCAAATCTTCTTCCCGATGGCGGCTCTGCTGGGGGCGTTGCTTGGTCTTGGGATGCTGGCGCAGCGCAGCGAACTGGTGGTGATGCAGGCTTCTGGTTTTACCCGTATGCAGGTGGCGTTGTCGGTAATGAAAACCGCCATTCCGCTGGTCTTGCTGACGATGGCGATTGGCGAATGGGTCGCACCGCAGGGCGAGCAGATGGCACGTAACTACCGTGCACAGGCGATGTACGGCGGCTCGTTGCTCTCTACCCAGCAAGGCTTATGGGCGAAAGATGGCGACAACTTTGTCTACATTGAGCGGGTTAAAGGTGATGAAGAGTTAGGGGGTATCAGTATTTATGCCTTTAACGAAAATCGTCGTCTGCAATCTGTGCGCTATGCCGCTTCTGCGAAGTTTGATCCTGAACATAAAGTCTGGCGGCTGTCGCAGGTTGATGAATCTGACCTGACTAATCCAAAACAAATCACCGGTTCGCAGACCGTGAGTGGCACCTGGAAAACCAACCTCACGCCAGACAAACTGGGCGTGGTGGCGCTGGACCCGGATGCACTCTCCATCAGCGGTTTGCACAACTATGTAAAGTATCTGAAGTCGAGTGGTCAGGACGCTGGACGTTATCAGCTCAACATGTGGAGCAAAATCTTCCAGCCGCTATCCGTGGCGGTGATGATGCTGATGGCGCTGTCGTTCATCTTCGGCCCACTGCGTAGCGTGCCGATGGGCGTGCGCGTGGTTACCGGTATCAGCTTCGGTTTTGTGTTCTATGTACTGGATCAGATCTTCGGCCCGCTGACGTTGGTTTACGGCATCCCGCCGATCATCGGCGCACTGTTGCCAAGTGCAAGTTTCTTCTTAATCAGCCTGTGGCTGTTAATGAGAAAATCGTAACCAGATGAGTGAAGGAAGGGAGCGAAAGCTCCCTTTCAGATTTTTGATAAAGTCAAATACGAGCTCGATCGGTCCCCTCGCCCCTTTGGGCTGAGGGGGAGGGGCACAGACAGCACCTGACTTACCTTCTTCTTCCCCCAAGTAAACTCCCCAGCACACCGCGTATAATCTGGTTCGTGACCTGGCGGGCGGCACTTTTCGCCATAGTCTGTACTACGCCATCTTTCTTTCCGCCACGCGGTCCGGTAGTGCCAAACAAAATGTCCTTTAACCCACCGAGAATACCGTCATCCACAGCCATCTCTTTTCCTTTGGCTGGTGGATTATTTTGCTGTTCGGTACTGGTTTGCACTCCTTTTTGCAGCATCTCATAGGCAGATTCCCGATCCACGTCATCTTCATACTTGCCATATACCGACGAGTGATTAATCAGGCCGTTACGCTCATCTTCCGTCACCGGTCCCATCCGTGAACAAGGCGCAATCACCATCGCACGCTCCACCACAGAAGGACTACCTTTCGCATCCAGAAATGAGATCAACGCTTCGCCGGTTCCCAGCTCCTGGATTGCCTTTTCTGTATCAAACGCTGGATTGGGTCGCATGGTTTGCGCTGCCGTCTTCACTGCTTTCTGGTCTTTCGGCGTAAAGGCGCGCAGAGCGTGCTGAACGCGATTCCCCAACTGCCCGAGTACGTTGTCGGGTATATCCGAAGGGTTTTGCGAGACAAACCAGACGCCCACGCCTTTCGAGCGGATAAGCCGTATTACCTGCTCAATTTTATCCAGCAGCACCTGCGGTGCATCGTTAAACAGCAGATGCGCTTCGTCGAAGAAAAAGACGAGTTTCGGTTTATCCAGATCCCCCGCTTCCGGCAGTTGCTCATACAATTCAGAAAGCATCCACAGCAGACTGGCAGCGTACAGTTTTGGCATCTGGTAGAGCTTTTCGGCGCTAAGGATATTGATAACGCCTTTGCCGTTGGCATCGGTACGCATCCAGTCTTTGATATCCAGCATCGGCTCGCCAAAGAAATGCGTCGCTCCTTGCTGCTCCAGCGACAGTAATCCGCGCTGGATTGCACCAACAGATGCGTTACTGATATTGCCATACTGATTCTGGAATGATTTGGCGTTATCTCCGATGTACTGGGTAATGGCCCGAAGATCCTTAAAGTCGAGCAACAACAGTCCCTGATCGTCAGCAATGCGGAAGATGATATCCAGCACACCAGTTTGCACGTCGTTGAGATTCAACAAACGCGCCAGCAACAGCGGCCCCAGATCGGAGACCGTAGCCCGTACTGGATGACCTTTCTCACCAAAAATATCCCATACCACCACTGGATTCGCATGTGGTTGCCAGTCGTTGACGCCGATACTTTTCAACCGAGCGAGCAGTTTTTCCGAGGTCGTACCTTCCTGTGCAACCCCGGTCAAATCGCCTTTCACATCGGCCATAAACACGGGGACACCGATTTCTGACAGTGATTCCGCTAGTTTTTGCAGCGTGACAGTTTTACCCGTCCCCGTTGCGCCAGTAATCAGCCCGTGACGGTTAGCCATAGCGGGTAATAAAAACAGTTCCGTGTCAGGCGTGCGTGCAATTAAAAGTGGTTCGCTCATGAGATTTCCTCCAGTTCCCTGCCTGGAGTATAGGCACGGTTGAAAAGTTTTCACCACTAAATTCAGCCGATTGCGAGATGTCTTAAAGGCCGGGCAGAATCGGCCTGGTAAAGGGATCAGAAGTCGGCTTTCAGGACCACGCGGCAGCGCGCCTTACCGTCACGTACATGCTGGATGGCATCGTTAATTTTCGACATCGGGAACCGTTCGGTTGTTGGTGCGACTTTGCTGCGGGAAGTGTAGAGCATGGTCGGGCAGGTGCCTGGAGTGTGACAGAGGTTACACATCGTGGAAGACAATGCTGAAATTTTCAGCACTTAGCGAGGCAGGCGTAAGCTGGCGCTTGCATGGTGACGCGTGACAGGTATAATCCACAACGTTTTCCGCATACCTCTTCAGTGCCGAAGTGGCGAAATCGGTAGACGCAGTTGATTCAAAATCAACCGTAGAAATACGTGCCGGTTCGAGTCCGGCCTTCGGCACCAAAAGTATGCAATAGCTTGTTTTTCAACGAGTTATGGTGAAAACCCTGTCTATTGCTACTAATCTTTTCCCGTAATCTATTATCTTGGACTGCCGCTATGGTTGATGATGGTAATGGGAGATCTTAACTGTAACGGCCTCTAGTTGTACTGCTCGAACAGGTATTAAAAACTCGAAGCTGATGACGATACCACGTCTATAAATCCTTCCAAAGCAGACTAACTAAGCATTCAAGCCCGATGTGCTGTCTTCCTGTATCTGATTTTGAGATCTGAATGGCGGCGTAAACAAGTCTATGGTGGTGTGTATCTGTAAACGATATGCAGGCTCTGCCAGCATTTCAGCCATGCCCCTGCAAAGGTACACAGTTATCCTGATAATGTTCCGGAGTTATCGGGGGAGGCTTTGGGTGTTTTGCCCTGACACTCATTACGCAGTTGTTTGACTCACCTTGTAATCGTGGAAAGGCCGACATCCATAGCTTTGAAGGTATCTGCCACTGTGTAGTTCTGGTCAACAACCAGTTGAGTGGATTCGCGTTTGGATTCTGGACTAAAACTTCTTCTTTTCATTGGTGCACCTGTGTTGTTATGAGGTGGGCTTATCACTTCTGTTCAGGTGGCCAAATTCAGTAAACCACGACATAAGTTGTGAGAGAGTAAAACTTTTGCTGTAACTTTCAAAGTCAGAAAATTATACTACATCCAAACACTTAATGGATGTCGGGAGAATACAATGTCAAAAGAGACGTCTTTTGTTAAGAATGCTGAGGAACTTGCAAAGCAAAAAATGGATGCTATTAACCCTGAACTTTCTTCAAAATTTAAATTTTTAATAAAATTCCTGTCTCAGTTTCCTGAAGCTTGCTCTAAACCTCGTTCAAAAAAAATGCAGAATAAAGTTGGTCAAGAGGAACATATTGAATATTTAGCTCGTAGTTTTCATGAGAGTCGATTGCCAAGAAAACCCACGCCACCTACAACGGTTCCTGATGAGGTGGTTAGCATAGTTCTTAATATAAGTTTTAATATACAGCCTGAAAATCTTGAGAGAATAAAAGAAGAACATAGATTGTCGATGGCTGCTGAGAATATTGTAGGTGATTTGCTTGAAAGGTATCTTGCTGAAAAACTAGAACCTTCTGGATGGATATGGTGTTCAGGCACAAGTGTTAAAGCAGTTGATTTTATTCACTATGATGAAAAAAACAATGAATGGAACCTGCTCCAAGTTAAAAATAGAGATAATACCGAAAACTCATCGAGTAGTAAGATTAGAGATAATACAACAATAAAAAAATGGTTTAGAACTTACTCACAGCGTGATGCTACTAATTGGGAAAATTTTCCAGATGAAGTATCATCTAAGAATTTAAATGAAGAAGACTTCAGAGCTTTTGTTAAAAATTATTTGGTAAAAATAATATAAAGAGGAGGAAAACACTTCATTTTTATCATAATAATTATTCTGGAATAAATCTAACGCATCCAACATAGAGTAAGAATAAAAGGGTAGGCCATGAAACCTACCCTGTAGAGACTGTGATTAAAATTGTGTAATTGCCTGATTTTGATATGTTCACTCCAGTAACGGAGACAGGCAATTATGGACGAAAAGAAACTCAAAGCCCTTGTGGCTGAACTGGCTAAAGGCCTTAAAACCGAAGCAGATCTCAATGCTTTTTCCCGCATGTTGACGAAGCGTACCGTCGAAACGGCGCTCAATGCGGAGCTGACTGACCACCTCGGGTATGAGAAAAATGTGCCCAAAACAGGCTCAAACACCCGCAATGGCTACTCGTCAAAACGGTGTTATGCGATGACGGCGAGATCGAACTGAACACGTCGCGTGACCGTGAAAACACCTTCGAACCGCAGTTGATTAAGAAGCTCCAGACGCGCATTACGCAGATGGACAGCCAGATTTTATCCCTCTACGCCAAAGATATGACTACCCGCGAAATTGTCGCCACCTTCAAAGAGATGTACGACGCAGATGTGTCACCCACGCTGATATGTAAAGTCACTGATGCGGTCAAAGAGCAGGTTGCAGAATGGCAAAATCGACCTCTGGATGCACTGTATCCCATTGTTTACCTTGACTGTATCGTGGTGAAAGTTCGTCAAGGTGGCACCGTAATTAACAAAGCGGTGTTCCTTGCACTCGGTATTAATACTGGAGGCCAGAAAGAGTTGCTGGGCATGTGGCTGGCCGAGAACGAAGGGGCGAAGTTCTGGCTGGGTATGCTGACAGAGCTTAAGAATCGGGGGCTTCAGGATATCCTTATTGCCTGCGTGGACGGTCTGAAAGGCTTCCCGGATGCGATAAACAGCGTGTATCCGCAGACGCACATCCAGTTGTGCATCATTCATATGGTGCGTAACAGCCTGAAATACGTATCGTGGAAGGACTACAAAGCCGTCACCGGCGGGTTAAAAACGGTGTATCAGGCGCCAACAGAAGAGGCGGCGCTAGTGGCACTGGAGCAGTTCTCGGATGTCTGGGACGATAAATACCCGCAAATCAGCAAAAGCTGGCGTGCGCACTGGGAAAATCTCAACACGTTCTTCGGCTATTCGCCCGATATCCGCAAGGCCATCTACACCACGAACGCTATCGAATCGCTGAACAGCGTGATCCGTGCGGCCATTAAGAAGCGTAAAGTGTTCCCGACTGACGACTCGCTGCGGAAGGTCATTTCTCTGGCGATCAAGGATGCATCAACAAAATGGAATATGCCAATCCAGAGCTGGCGGCTGGCGATGAGTCGCTTTATTATCGAGTTCGGTGACCGCCTGAGCGATCACCTTTAATATGGCAGCAATTACACAGAATTATTTACAGGGTCTATCTTTTATTTATCTTATCTAAAAGATGTACCACAGATTTGCCAACAGCAAATGACAGATTAACAGGAACAGCGTTTCCTATTTGCTTATATTTCGCTGACATTGGGCCTTCAAATACCCATTCATCGGGGAAGGTCTGTATTCTTGCATACTCACGCACAGTTAATGGTCTTGTTTCTTCTGGGTGGCAACGCTCTGTTTGTTTCTGTGCTGGGGCGCATGTTAATGTTAGGCTTGGTTCATCCCATGACAAGCGACGAGCCATACCAGTTTTGCCCCCACCTAAGTAAAAACTCTTGAGCATGTATTCTTTTTGAATATCTTCAGGAAGATCTCTCCAGTAGCCACCGGGAGGAACCATACTTAGGATCTCTGCTTTTCTTTTGGGATATTTTTGTCCTTCAGATTCTGGCACGTCGCTATCGTACAGCTCTCCCTTTTTTAATGCATCTTTAAGGGTTAATATTTTATTGTAAGAAGAAGGCCACTCATAATCGATGCCATCAGCAAGATCATTTCTTACAGCTACAATGATCAAACGCTCGCGTTTTTGCGGCACTTTGTAGAAAATAGCCTTAAGCACTCTTGGCTCAAATAAAGTGTAGCCCAAGTCTGTGATAATATTTTTTATTGTTTCTAAAGTTCGTCCATCATCATGATTTAGCAACCCTCGAACATTCTCTGCTAAAAGAACTTTCGGATTGATTTCTTTAGCTGCTCGGGCGAATTCAAAGAAAAGGGTGCCCCGTGTATCTTCAAAACCAAGTTTTTTGCCTGCATAAGAGAATGCTTGGCAAGGAAAGCCACCAGCCAGCACATCAACGGTATTCCTATAAGGTGTGAAGTCTACTTGGCTCACATCACCTTCAACCACATTCCATTCAGGCCTATTTTTTCGTAACGTCTTACAAGCATGGGAGTCAATTTCATTTAGTAAAACAGATTTTAAACCGGCTTTTTCTAAACCTAAAGCCATCCCCCCTGCGCCAGCAAATAACTCTAATACAGTATAAACACTATTGCTTATTTTAGTCTCATCAGACCACTGGCTTTTAAATAAAAACTGAGCTTGTTCAAAATTTTTAAGTTGCTCTTTTTTATAAAATCGATAGTTGTTTTCGTCATTTCTTTGAGAAACTAATTTTCCAGCAGTATCCCAACGCCTTAAAGTTTCTTTTGAAACGCCCAAAATGTCTGCAACTTCTGAAAGTGAAAACTCTTCCTTTAACATATTTAGTAACCATGCCAACATTAGTCATGGTTACTACTGTATGGGTTTACATGTACTTTGTCAAACATTGATCATGGTTATTAGCCGTAAGCGAGCCCAAAATACTTAATAAAACTATCTTTATCAGGGATGGAAAAGCCTTGCTGCCCAAAACGTTCGCTCAAAATATACTCAATTGCGTGAGGAAGAGCACTATGGAGTTCTTGCAGAGCATCTGGTCTGCCAGTGACAAGCTCATAGAAACTCGCACCATCAATGATTCGAATGTTAGGGTTCGAAGGACACTGAGTACCGCTACCTTTATTGGAAGGGGTAAAAGGGATGTCATATCTGATAGGTTTACGAGGGATTATATTAACAAAGTACGCGCAGTAATCCTTAAATCGGCTATGTTTCGGTGATACCAACTCATCTAAACCTTTATATTTATCTGCTAAATCCCCGCCAGTAACCGTTGAGTATTTATTTTTCACCTCAGCGATGATTTTTCTTTCTTCGTTGAGAAGATCAACGATGCCACCAATCCCCATATCCCGCCATCCTTCAACATGGCCGAGGATTTTTTGGTGAAAAGTACCAACATGATTTTGAATGGTTTTCTGCTGTTGTCGTGCTAGTTCGGAGTTTCGCCACTCTTCATGGGATGAGAACCCCGGAGCTTCAAAAAGTGCGCCAAAAGGGTCAATCACATTGCTGGTAAAAGTCTTCTCAGCAGCGTCTTTTTTCTTTTTAGCTTTCGTTAATAAGATTTCAACTTCGTTAAAAAGATCTTCATCACTGATATATTCAAGTAATGACATAGTTGTCTCTCCATCATTCTTTATAATTCAATAAATTTTTCGCGTAATAACCTTTGGGGACTATTGCGGTTGCGGCTAATTACACGACAGCTCTCAAAAACGACACTGGAGCAAGTTTTCTAATCATAACGATTACAGACATAGATTAAAACGATCAATAAGCACTTAAAGAGCGGATGTTTGTTGTGGCGGGATCTGAATGGCTTGTGCTGAGGATTCGAGCAATATGTTACAGGGATAGGGGATTTGAAGTGGTTTACTGAATTTGGCCACCTGAAAAGAGGTGATATGCTCACCTCAGAACAACACAGGAGCACAAATGAAAAGAAGAAATTTTAGTCCTGAATTCAAATGCGAATCCGCTCAACTGGTTGTTGACCAGAACTATACAGTGGCAGTCATTATACGAGCAGGCAGTTCAGGCAGTTACTGTGGCGATACCGGATCAGGCAGAGTATGAGCCGGCGCGGAAACTGCTGGGATAACAGCCCAATGGAACGCTTCTTCAGGAGTCTGAAGAACGAATGGATGCCGGTGGTGGGTTACGTAAGCTTCAGCGAGGCAGCTCACGGCATAACGGACTATATCGTTGGATATTACAGCGCACTAAGACCGCACGAATATAACGGTGGGTTTACCCCCAAACGAATCGGAAAATCGATACTGGAAAACTCTAACTCGGTGGCCAGTTTTTGTTGACCACTACAAACCGTTGTATAAAGTCGTTGGCATTGTGACGCCATTTTCGGCACAGGTTAATGCCATCAAGACGTCATTGCGTAAGCTGGAGATTAATTGCAGTGACGAAGATGATTCGCTGACCGTGGGAACTGTGCATTCCTTGCAGGGGGCGGAGAGGGCGATAGTTCTTTTCTCTACGGTCTATTCAAAACATGAGGATGGGCGGTTTATTGACAGCAATAGCAGCATCCTCAATGTCGCAGTCTCGCGTGCGAAAGATAGTTTTCTGGTTTTTGGGGATATGGATCTTATTGAGATGCAGCCGGCTTCTTCGCCGCGAGGATTACTGGCTACATATCTGTTTGCTTCAGACAACAATGCGTTGCAATTTGAGTTTCAGAAACGACAAGATTTAAGTTCCGCAAATGCACAGATTTCAACTCTGCATGGTGTGGAGCAGCATGATGCATTTTTGAATAAGGCTCTTGCCGGGGCTCAAAAGAAAATAACGATTATTTCTCCCTGGTTATCCTGGCAAAAAGTGGAGCAAACCGGGTTTCTGGCGTCAATGGCTCTGGCCCGTTCCCGGGGCATTGATATTACCGTGGTGACGGATAAAAACTGCAATATAGCGCATGTCGATGATGGTAAGCGTCAGGAGAAACGACATCTGCTGAATGATGCTGTTGAAAAGCTCAATAATATGGGCATCGCTACGAAATTGGTTAATCGTGTCCACAGCAAAATTGTGATTGAGGATGAAGAGCTGCTGTGCGTCGGATCTTTTAACTGGTTCAGTGCCGCGCGGGAAGATAAATATCAACGATACGATACGTCTTTGGTGTACCGTGGCGAAGGCGTAAAAAATGAAATAAAGGCAATATATAGCAGTCTGGAACAGCGTCAGCTATAAGTGCGAAGATCGGTTCCTGACACAGGATGACGTAATAATGTCATCGGTGAAATCGATAAAGAGAATATTTTACTCATATGAAGGCGACTATAAGATTTATTGCGAGTCGCCTTCCCTATTTTCAATCTCATTGTTTATCTCATCTTTCATCTTTGCATAATGCGCATGGCATTATAAGAAAAGATTTGACAGAGGAAATCCAGATAACCCCGCCCTTGATGGGCAGGGTTAACGTCGAATTACTGGCCTTTGTTTTCCAGATTCTCAACCTGCGGTACGCCTGACGCGGCAGAAGATGAGAGCAGACCCGTTTTGGCATAACCGAAAAGTTTCTCGCGAGTATCGGTGATATCCAGGTTGCGCATGGTCAGTTGACCAATACGATCATCTGGCGAGAACACCGAGTCACCTTTTTCCATCGTCAGACGTTCTGGTTTGTAAGTCAGATTGTCAGAGACGGTATTAAGGATGGAGTAATCATTCCCGCGACGCAGCTCCAGGGTAACTTCACCTGTAATCTGGCTGGCAACCCAGCGTTGCAGAGAGTCACGTAGCATCAATGCCTGGGAATCGAACCAACGTCCCTGGTACAACAGACGACCCAACTGACGACCATGCGCGTGATACTGCTCGATGGTGTCTTCGTTGTGAATACCTGTCAGCAGACGTTCATAAGCGATATGCAGTAGCGCCATCCCCGGAGCTTCGTAGATACCACGGCTTTTCGCTTCGATGATACGGTTTTCGATTTGGTCGCTCATGCCCAGGCCGTGACGACCGCCGATGCGGTTGGCTTCCAGCATCATTTCCACATCATCGCTAAAGGTTTTGCCGTTCAGCGCCACCGGATGACCCTGTTCGAAACGTACCGTGACTTCTTCTGCCGGAATCTTCACACTCTCATCCCAGAATTTCACACCCATTATCGGGTTGACGATTTTGACGCTGGAATTGAGATATTCCAGATCTTTCGCTTCGTGCGTCGCACCAAGCATATTGGAGTCGGTGGAGTAGGCTTTCTCGACCGACATTTTGTAGTCGAAACCGCAGGCAATCATAAATTCAGACATTTCATGACGACCGCCTAACTCATCAATAAAGTCAGTATCAAGCCACGGTTTGTAAATTTGCAGTTCCGCGTTGGTCAGCAGGCCGTAACGATAGAAACGTTCGATATCGTTTCCTTTATAGGTGCTGCCATCACCCCAGATGTTAACGCCGTCTTCTTTCATGGCAGCAACCAGCATGGTGCCAGTCACGGCGCGACCCAGCGGCGTGGTGTTAAAATAGGTCAGGCCGCCAGTGGTGTTATGGAAAGCACCACACTGAATAGCGGCAATGCCTTCGGCCACCAGTTGTTTGCGGCAGTCGATTAGACGAGCGTTCTCCGCGCCGTATTCCATGGCACGACGAGGGATCGCATCATAATCCTCTTCGTCTGGCTGACCCAAATTTGCAGTATATGCATAAGGGACAGCTCCCTTTTGTCGCATCCACAGCAGTGCGGCACTGGTGTCCAGACCGCCAGAAAAAGCGATGCCAATACGTTGACCTACCGGGAGATGTTTGAGAATCGTCGTCATAAAATAACACCCTGCTTGATTAACTGATGATGAGCCTGGATTTCCGCTCTCACTGAATTTTTATGCAAAATAAATGAGTTTTCATTTAATCATCTTTTATCGGAGACCGGAAGAGTTTAGTGCGTTTTTTGTAAAATAATGCGTTTAAGAGAAGTAAGGTGAGGTAGAAATTATTCAATCAATGAAAGTGAACTGGATATCCATTCACGTGAGTAGCAATAAATGTTGACAAAATGTGGCGTGGATCACTATAATGACCGCAGATTTTACGTCCCGTCTCGGTACACCAAATCCCAGCAGTATTTGCATTTTTTACTCAAAACGAGTAGAATTTGCCACGTTTCAGGCGCGGGGTGGAGCAGCCTGGTAGCTCGTCGGGCTCATAACCCGAAGGTCGTCGGTTCAAATCCGGCCCCCGCAACCACTTTCCCTTAGAGTTCTTTTTCAAATATACTGTGAAGACTTCGGCCTTCGTAGTGGGATTTGAAAAAATCCTTCTGGAAAGTGCTCCAGACCGCATTTGCGGTTATAGGGTTCAGTTATATAAAGCCCCGATTTATCGGGGTTTTTTGTTATCTGACTACAGAATAACTGGGCTTTAGGCCCTTTTTTTATGTCTTGGGGGTGGGCTTGTCCACATTAGAGCAAAAATTAACAGAGATGATTACTGCGCCAGTTGAGGCCCTGGGTTTTGAACTGGTTGGCATCGAGTTTATTCGCGGTCGCACATCCACACTGCGCATCTATATTGATAGTGAAGATGGCATCAATGTTGATGATTGTGCTGATGTGAGCCACCAGGTAAGTGCCGTGTTGGATGTTGAAGATCCCATCACCGTTGCTTATAACCTGGAAGTCTCCTCACCGGGTCTCGATCGCCCACTGTTCACGGCTGAACACTACGCCCGTTTCGTCGGAGAAGAGGTGACTCTGGTTCTCCGTATGGCGGTACAAAACCGTCGTAAATGGCAGGGCGTTATCAAAGCGGTAGACGGTGAAATGATCACAGTTACCGTCGAAGGTAAAGATGAAGTGTTCGCGCTGAGTAATATCCAGAAGGCGAACCTGGTTCCCCACTTTTAATAGTCTGGATGAGGTGAAAACCCCGCGATGAACAAAGAAATTTTGGCTGTAGTTGAAGCCGTCTCCAATGAAAAGGCGCTGCCTCGCGAGAAAATTTTCGAAGCGTTGGAAAGCGCATTGGCTACAGCA
Source organism: Escherichia sp. 93.0816 (assembly GCF_013368855.2). Taxonomy (NCBI): domain Bacteria; kingdom Pseudomonadati; phylum Pseudomonadota; class Gammaproteobacteria; order Enterobacterales; family Enterobacteriaceae; genus Escherichia; species Escherichia sp. 93.0816. Next base: position 112,530 of record NZ_JABWNC020000011.1, read on the forward strand.
ACCAAGAAAAAATATGAACAAGAGATCGACGTCCGCGTACAGATCGATCGCAAAAGCGGTGATTTTGACACCTTCCGTCGCTGGCTGATTGTTGATGAAGTCACTCAGCCGACTAAAGAAATCACCCTTGAAGCTGCGCGTTTTGAAGATGAAAGCCTGAACCTGGGCGACTACGTTGAAGATCAGATTGAGTCTGTCACCTTTGACCGCATTACGACCCAGACGGCAAAACAGGTTATCGTGCAGAAAGTTCGTGAAGCCGAACGCGCGATGGTTGTTGATCAGTTCCGTGAACACGAAGGTGAAATCATCACCGGCGTGGTGAAAAAAGTAAACCGCGATAACATTTCTCTGGATCTGGGTAATAATGCTGAAGCTGTCATCCTGCGTGAAGACATGCTGCCGCGTGAAAACTTCCGCCCGGGCGACCGCGTTCGTGGCGTACTTTATTCCGTTCGCCCGGAAGCGCGTGGCGCGCAGCTGTTCGTCACCCGTTCCAAGCCGGAAATGCTGATCGAACTGTTCCGCATTGAAGTGCCGGAAATCGGCGAAGAAGTGATTGAAATTAAAGCTGCAGCTCGCGATCCGGGCTCTCGTGCGAAAATCGCGGTGAAAACCAACGATAAACGTATCGATCCAGTAGGTGCTTGTGTCGGTATGCGTGGTGCCCGTGTTCAGGCAGTTTCCACCGAGCTTGGCGGCGAGCGTATTGATATCGTTCTGTGGGATGATAACCCGGCGCAGTTCGTGATCAACGCGATGGCACCGGCAGACGTTGCTTCTATCGTGGTGGATGAAGATAAACACACCATGGATATCGCCGTTGAAGCTGGTAATCTGGCGCAAGCAATTGGCCGTAACGGTCAGAACGTGCGTCTGGCTTCGCAGCTGAGTGGTTGGGAACTCAACGTAATGACCGTTGACGACCTGCAGGCTAAACATCAGGCGGAAGCACACGCAGCGATCGATACCTTCACCCGTTATCTCGACATTGACGAAGACTTTGCCACTGTCCTGGTAGAAGAAGGCTTCTCGACGCTGGAAGAACTGGCCTATGTGCCGATGAAAGAGCTGTTGGAAATTGAAGGCCTTGATGAGCCGACTGTTGAAGCACTGCGCGAGCGTGCTAAAAATGCACTGGCCACCATTGCACAGGCCCAGGAAGAAAGCCTCGGTGATAACAAACCGGCTGACGATCTGCTGAACCTTGAAGGGATGGATCGTGATTTGGCATTCAAACTGGCCGCCCGTGGCGTTTGTACGCTGGAAGATCTCGCCGAACAGGGCATTGATGATCTGGCTGATATCGAAGGGTTGACCGACGAAAAAGCCGGAGCACTGATTATGGCTGCCCGTAATATTTGCTGGTTCGGTGACGAAGCGTAATAAACTGTAGCAGGAAGGAACAGCATGACAGATGTAACGATTAAAACGCTGGCCGCAGAGCGACAGACCTCCGTGGAACGCCTGGTACAGCAATTTGCTGATGCAGGTATCCGGAAGTCTGCTGACGACTCTGTGACTGCACAAGAGAAACAGACTTTAATTGACCACCTGAATCAGAAAAATTCAGGACCGGACAAATTAACGCTGCAACGTAAAACACGTAGCACCCTTAACATTCCTGGTACCGGTGGAAAAAGCAAATCGGTACAAATCGAAGTCCGCAAGAAACGCACCTTTGTGAAACGCGATCCGCAAGAGGCTGAACGCCTTGCAGCGGAAGAGCAAGCGCAGCGTGAAGCGGAAGAGCAAGCCCGTCGTGAGGCAGAAGAATTGGCCAAACGCGAGGCGCAACAAAAAGCTGAACGTGAGGCCGCAGAACAAGCTAAACGTGAAGCCGCTGAACAAGCGAAACGTGAAGCTGCGGAAAAAGACAAAGTGAGCAATCAACAAGACGATATGACTAAAAACGCCCAGGCTGAAAAAGCCCGCCGTGAGCAGGAAGCTGCAGAGCTCAAGCGTAAAGCTGAAGAAGAAGCGCGTCGTAAACTCGAAGAAGAAGCACGTCGCGTTGCTGAAGAAGCACGTCGTATGGCGGAAGAAAACAAATGGACTGATAGCGCGGAACCGACCGAAGATTCCAGCGATTATCACGTTACAACCTCTCAACATGCTCGCCAGGCAGAAGACGAAAGCGATCGTGAAGTCGAAGGCGGTCGTGGCCGTGGTCGTAACGCGAAAGCAGCGCGTCCGAAAAAAGGCAACAAACACTCTGAATCTAAGGCCGATCGCGAAGAAGCGCGCGCAGCAGTACGTGGCGGTAAAGGCGGAAAACGTAAAGGTTCTTCACTGCAGCAGGGCTTCCAGAAGCCAGCTCAGGCCGTTAACCGTGACGTGGTGATCGGTGAAACCATCACCGTTGGCGAACTGGCTAACAAGATGGCGGTTAAAGGCTCTCAGGTCATCAAAGCGATGATGAAACTGGGCGCAATGGCAACCATCAACCAGGTCATCGACCAGGAAACCGCACAGCTGGTTGCCGAAGAGATGGGCCACAAAGTTATCCTGCGTCGTGAAAACGAACTGGAAGAAGCGGTAATGAGTGACCGTGATACTGGCGCTGCGGCTGAACCGCGTGCACCGGTCGTGACCATCATGGGTCACGTTGACCACGGTAAAACCTCCCTGCTGGACTACATTCGTTCAACGAAAGTGGCCTCTGGCGAAGCAGGTGGCATTACCCAGCACATCGGTGCATACCACGTTGAAACTGAAAACGGCATGATCACCTTCCTGGACACCCCGGGGCACGCCGCGTTTACTTCAATGCGTGCACGTGGTGCGCAGGCAACGGATATCGTAGTTCTGGTTGTCGCTGCAGATGACGGCGTAATGCCGCAGACCATTGAAGCAATCCAGCACGCGAAAGCGGCGGGAGTGCCGGTTGTGGTTGCTGTGAACAAAATCGATAAGCCAGAAGCCGATCCAGATCGCGTTAAAAACGAACTGTCCCAGTACGGCATTCTGCCGGAAGAGTGGGGCGGTGAAAGCCAGTTCGTACACGTATCTGCAAAAGCAGGTACAGGTATCGACGAACTGCTGGATGCGATCCTGCTGCAAGCTGAAGTCCTGGAACTGAAAGCCGTGCGTAACGGGATGGCGAGCGGTGCGGTCATCGAATCCTTCCTCGATAAAGGTCGTGGTCCGGTTGCAACTGTACTGGTACGTGAAGGTACTCTGCACAAGGGCGACATCGTTCTGTGTGGCTTCGAATACGGTCGTGTTCGTGCAATGCGTAACGAACTGGGTCAGGAAGTGCTGGAAGCAGGTCCGTCCATTCCGGTGGAAATCCTTGGTCTGTCCGGTGTTCCTGCTGCGGGTGACGAAGTTACCGTTGTTCGTGACGAGAAAAAAGCACGTGAAGTTGCACTGTACCGTCAGGGTAAATTCCGTGAAGTTAAACTGGCGCGTCAGCAGAAATCTAAACTCGAGAACATGTTCGCCAACATGACTGAAGGCGAAGTTCATGAAGTGAACATCGTACTGAAGGCTGACGTTCAGGGTTCTGTGGAAGCGATTTCCGATTCCTTGCTGAAACTGTCTACTGACGAAGTTAAAGTGAAGATCATCGGTTCTGGCGTAGGTGGTATCACCGAAACCGACGCGACCCTGGCGGCTGCATCCAACGCGATTCTGGTTGGCTTCAACGTTCGTGCTGATGCCTCTGCGCGTAAAGTGATTGAAGCGGAAAGCCTGGATCTGCGTTACTACTCCGTCATCTATAACCTGATCGATGAAGTTAAAGCGGCGATGAGCGGTATGCTGTCTCCGGAACTGAAACAACAGATCATCGGTCTGGCAGAAGTGCGTGACGTGTTCAAATCACCGAAATTCGGCGCCATCGCAGGCTGTATGGTTACCGAAGGTGTGGTTAAACGTCACAACCCGATCCGCGTTCTGCGTGACAACGTGGTTATCTACGAAGGCGAGCTGGAGTCCCTGCGCCGCTTCAAAGATGACGTTAACGAAGTCCGTAACGGTATGGAATGTGGTATCGGCGTTAAGAACTACAACGACGTCCGCACTGGCGATGTGATCGAAGTGTTCGAAATCATCGAGATTCAGCGTACGATTGCCTAAGGTTGATTGGGTGTAGGCCGGATAAGGCGTTTGCGCCACATCCGGCAGCCGTTGCCTGATGCGACGCTGGCGCGTCTTATCAGGCCTACGTGAACAGCCCTTCCACCTGAAATTAATTTTAAAAAGGGGCTTATGGCCCCTTTTTTGTCAGGAGAATTTATTATGGCGAAAGAATTTGGTCGCCCGCAGCGCGTAGCGCAGGAAATGCAAAAAGAGATCGCTCTCATCCTGCAACGCGAAATTAAAGATCCTCGTCTGGGCATGATGACCACCGTTTCCGGTGTCGAAATGTCTCGTGACCTGGCGTATGCCAAAGTGTATGTCACTTTCCTCAACGACAAAGATGAAGATGCGGTAAAAGCGGGCATCAAAGCGTTGCAGGAAGCCTCTGGTTTCATCCGCAGCCTGCTGGGCAAAGCGATGCGTCTGCGTATCGTGCCGGAACTAACCTTCTTCTACGACAACTCATTGGTTGAAGGGATGCGTATGTCAAACCTGGTGACCAGCGTGGTCAAACATGACGAAGAACGTCGTGTTAACCCGGACGACAGCAAGGAGGACTAATGAGTCGTCCTCGTCGTCGCGGTCGCGACATTAACGGCGTTTTGTTGCTGGATAAACCGCAGGGCATGTCCAGCAACGATGCGCTGCAAAAAGTGAAACGCATTTATAACGCCAACCGTGCCGGACACACCGGCGCGCTGGACCCGCTGGCGACCGGCATGTTACCGATTTGCCTCGGGGAAGCGACGAAGTTTTCCCAGTATCTGCTGGACTCCGACAAACGCTATCGGGTGATTGCGCGTCTTGGGCAGCGTACCGATACTTCCGACGCTGACGGACAAATCGTTGAGGAGCGTCCGGTAACCTTTAGTGCAGAGCAACTGGCGGCAGCACTGGATACTTTCCGTGGCGATATCGAACAGATCCCTTCGATGTATTCGGCGCTGAAATATCAGGGCAAAAAACTGTACGAGTACGCGCGTCAGGGCATTGAAGTCCCACGCGAAGCGCGTCCGATTACCGTTTATGAATTGCTGTTTATTCGTCATGAAGGCAATGAGCTGGAGCTGGAAATTCATTGCTCAAAAGGCACCTATATCCGCACCATCATTGACGACCTGGGTGAAAAACTCGGCTGTGGCGCGCATGTTATTTACCTGCGCCGTCTGGCAGTAAGTAAATATCCAGTCGAACGGATGGTGACTCTGGAACATCTGCGTGAACTGGTTGAGCAAGCTGAACAGCAAGAGATTCCGGCGGCACAATTGCTTGATCCATTATTGATGCCAATGGACAGTCCAGCTTCGGACTACCCCGTAGTGAATCTTCCGTTAACGTCTTCTGTTTACTTCAAAAATGGTAACCCGGTTCGTACATCTGGTGCGCCGCTGGAAGGACTGGTTCGTGTTACGGAAGGTGAGAATGGTAAGTTTATCGGTATGGGCGAAATTGACGATGAAGGCCGCGTAGCGCCTCGTCGCCTGGTGGTTGAATACCCGGCGTAATGTTAACCGTCTTGCGATAACAGGTCGCTACGAGTAGAATACTGCCGCTTAACGTCACGTAAATTGTTTAACACTTTACGTAACGTACACTGGGATCGCTGAATTAGAGATCGGCGTCCTTTCATTCTATATACTTTGGAGTTTTAAAATGTCTCTAAGTACTGAAGCAACAGCTAAAATCGTTTCTGAGTTTGGTCGTGGTGAAAACGACACCGGTTCTACCGAAGTTCAGGTAGCACTGCTGACTGCACAGATCAACCACCTGCAGGGTCACTTTGCAGAGCACAAAAAAGATCACCACAGCCGTCGTGGTCTGCTGCGCATGGTTTCTCAGCGTCGTAAACTGCTCGACTACCTGAAACGTAAAGATGTAGCACGTTACACCCAGCTCATCGAGCGCCTGGGTCTGCGTCGCTAATTCTTGCGAGTTTCAGAAAAGGGGCCTGAGTGGCCCCTTTTTTCAAGCTAACGGCAGCAATTCACTGGAAACTAATGTATTGTTGCTATGAATGATCTTCCGTTGCAGAGGTTCGCGCGGCTAATGAGAGGCTTTACCCACATCAGGCTGGGTTAGGGTTGTCATTAGTCGCGAGGATGCGCAGAAGATCGGGTATTAACACCAGCGCCGTTAAGGTGCTGTCTAAGAAAGAGAAAGGATATTACATTGCTTAATCCGATCGTTCGTAAATTCCAGTACGGCCAACACACCGTGACTCTGGAAACTGGCATGATGGCGCGTCAAGCCACTGCCGCTGTTATGGTTAGCATGGACGACACTGCGGTATTCGTTACCGTTGTTGGCCAGAAAAAAGCCAAACCAGGTCAGGACTTCTTCCCACTGACCGTTAACTATCAGGAGCGTACCTACGCTGCTGGTCGTATCCCGGGTAGCTTCTTCCGTCGTGAAGGCCGACCAAGCGAAGGCGAAACCCTGATCGCGCGTCTGATTGACCGCCCGATTCGCCCGCTGTTCCCGGAAGGCTTCGTCAACGAAGTTCAGGTTATCGCCACCGTAGTTTCTGTTAACCCGCAGGTTAACCCGGATATCGTCGCGATGATTGGTGCTTCTGCAGCACTGTCTCTGTCTGGTATTCCGTTCAATGGTCCGATTGGTGCTGCCCGTGTGGGTTACATCAATGATCAGTACGTACTGAACCCGACTCAGGACGAGCTGAAAGAAAGTAAGCTGGATCTGGTTGTTGCGGGTACTGAAGCCGCTGTACTGATGGTTGAATCTGAAGCTGAACTGCTGAGCGAAGACCAGATGCTGGGCGCAGTGGTGTTCGGTCATGAACAACAGCAGGTTGTTATTCAGAACATCAATGAACTGGTGAAAGAAGCCGGTAAACCGCGTTGGGACTGGCAGCCGGAGCCGGTAAACGAAGAGCTGAACGCACGCGTTGCTGCACTGGCTGAAGCTCGTCTGAGCGATGCTTACCGCATCACTGACAAACAAGAGCGTTATGCACAGGTTGACGTGATCAAATCTGAAACCATCGCGACGCTGCTTGCTGAAGACGAAACCCTGGACGAAAACGAACTGGGTGAAATTCTGCACGCTATCGAGAAAAATGTTGTTCGTAGCCGCGTACTGGCAGGCGAACCGCGTATCGACGGTCGTGAAAAAGATATGATCCGTGGTCTGGATGTCCGTACTGGCGTGCTGCCACGTACTCACGGTTCTGCGCTGTTCACCCGTGGTGAAACTCAGGCGCTGGTTACCGCAACGTTGGGTACTGCACGTGACGCGCAGGTTCTTGATGAACTGATGGGCGAACGTACTGACACTTTCCTGTTCCACTACAACTTCCCTCCGTACTCCGTAGGCGAAACTGGCATGGTCGGTTCTCCGAAGCGTCGTGAAATTGGTCACGGTCGTCTGGCGAAGCGCGGCGTGCTGGCTGTAATGCCGGATATGGACAAATTCCCGTACACCGTACGTGTTGTGTCTGAAATCACCGAATCCAACGGTTCCTCTTCTATGGCTTCCGTGTGCGGCGCTTCTCTGGCGCTGATGGACGCAGGTGTGCCGATCAAAGCCGCCGTTGCGGGTATCGCAATGGGTCTGGTGAAAGAAGGCGACAACTACGTTGTACTGTCTGACATTCTGGGTGACGAAGACCATCTGGGCGATATGGACTTCAAAGTTGCGGGTTCCCGTGACGGTATCTCTGCACTGCAGATGGATATCAAAATTGAAGGTATCACCAAAGAGATCATGCAGGTTGCGCTGAACCAGGCTAAAGGTGCGCGTCTGCATATCCTTGGCGTAATGGAACAGGCGATCAACGCGCCGCGTGGCGATATCTCTGAGTTCGCTCCGCGTATCCATACCATCAAGATCAACCCGGACAAGATCAAAGACGTTATCGGTAAAGGCGGTTCTGTTATCCGTGCCCTGACCGAAGAAACCGGCACCACCATCGAAATCGAAGATGACGGTACTGTGAAGATCGCAGCTACCGACGGCGAGAAAGCAAAACATGCCATTCGTCGTATCGAAGAGATCACTGCGGAAATCGAAGTGGGCCGCGTCTACAATGGTAAAGTGACCCGTATCGTTGACTTTGGTGCATTTGTTGCCATCGGAGGCGGTAAAGAAGGTCTGGTACACATCTCTCAAATCGCTGACAAACGCGTTGAGAAAGTGACCGATTACTTGCAGATGGGTCAGGAAGTACCGGTGAAAGTTCTGGAAGTTGATCGCCAGGGCCGTATCCGTCTGAGCATTAAAGAAGCGACTGAGCAGTCTCAACCTGCTGCGGCACCGGAAGCTCCGGCTGCTGAACAGGGCGAGTAAGGTTGCCATTTGCCCTCCGCTGCGGCGGGGGGCTTTTAACCAGGCAGGACGCCTTGTTAGCAACCGGGAACAGGACGTTCATTCAACCGTGGTCTTCGGGAGTGGGAAATGAAGCCTTTTTTGCGCTGGTGTTTCGTTGCGACAGCACTTACGCTTGCAGGATGCAGTAATACTTCCTGGCGTAAAAGTGAAGTCCTCGCAGTGCCATTGCAACCGACTTTACAGCAGGAAGTGATTCTGGCACGTATGGAACAGATCCTTGCCAGTCGGGCTTTAACCGATGACGAACGCGCACAGCTTTTATATGAGCGCGGAGTGTTGTATGATAGTCTCGGTCTGAGGGCATTAGCGCGTAACGATTTTTCGCAGGCGCTGGCAATCCGACCGGATATGCCTGAAGTATTCAATTACTTAGGCATATATTTAACGCAGGCAGGCAATTTTGATGCTGCCTATGAAGCGTTTGATTCTGTACTTGAGCTTGATCCAACTTACAACTACGCGCACTTGAATCGCGGGATCGCATTATATTACGGCGGTCGTGACAAGTTAGCGCAAGATGATCTGCTGGCGTTTTATCAAGACGATCCCAATGATCCTTTCCGTAGTCTGTGGCTTTATCTCGCCGAGCAGAAGCTCGATGAGAAGCAGGCTAAAGAAGTGTTAAAACAGCACTTCGAAAAATCGGACAAGGAGCAGTGGGGATGGAACATTGTCGAGTTCTACCTGGGCAACATTAGCGAACAAACGTTAATGGAAAGGCTCAAGGCGGACGCAACGGATAACACCTCGCTCGCTGAGCATCTCAGTGAAACCAACTTCTATTTAGGTAAGTACTACCTAAGTCTGGGGGATTTGGACAGCGCCACGGCACTGTTCAAACTGGCGGTTGCCAACAACGTGCATAACTTTGTTGAGCACCGATACGCATTGTTGGAATTATCGCTCCTGGGCCAGGACCAAGATGACCTGGCAGAATCGGACCAGCAATAGCTGACGTACACATCAGCCCGTAATCTTATTTGATTGCCATCACCTTAACGGGTGAGGGCGTTGTTGTTCGTTAATACACCTACTTTGAGCCGGTTCACACTTTTCAATGAAAATTGCTGATCAATTTCATGATGAGTTATGTAGACTGGCCGCCATTAATTTTGAGGCACACGTACTACATGGCTGAATTCGAAACCACTTTTGCAGATCTGGGCCTGAAGGCTCCTATCCTTGAAGCCCTTAACGATCTGGGTTACGAAAAACCATCTCCAATTCAGGCAGAGTGTATTCCACATCTGCTGAATGGCCGCGACGTACTGGGTATGGCCCAGACGGGGAGCGGAAAAACTGCAGCATTCTCTTTACCTCTGCTGCAGAATCTTGATCCTGAGCTGAAAGCACCACAGATTCTGGTGCTGGCACCGACCCGCGAACTGGCGGTACAGGTTGCTGAAGCAATGACGGATTTCTCTAAACACATGCGCGGCGTAAACGTGGTTGCCCTGTACGGCGGCCAGCGTTATGACGTGCAATTACGCGCCCTGCGTCAGGGGCCGCAGATCGTTGTCGGTACTCCGGGCCGTCTGCTTGACCACCTGAAACGTGGCACTCTGGACCTCTCTAAACTGAGCGGTCTGGTTCTGGATGAAGCTGACGAAATGCTGCGCATGGGCTTCATTGAAGATGTTGAAACCATTATGGCGCAGATCCCGGAAGGTCATCAGACCGCTCTGTTCTCTGCCACCATGCCGGAAGCGATTCGTCGCATTACCCGCCGCTTTATGAAAGAGCCGCAGGAAGTGCGCATTCAGTCCAGCGTGACTACCCGTCCTGACATCAGCCAGAGCTACTGGACTGTCTGGGGTATGCGTAAAAACGAAGCTCTGGTACGTTTCCTGGAAGCGGAAGATTTTGATGCGGCGATTATCTTCGTTCGCACCAAAAACGCGACTCTGGAAGTGGCTGAAGCCCTTGAGCGTAACGGCTACAACAGCGCCGCGCTGAACGGTGACATGAACCAGGCGCTGCGTGAGCAGACTCTGGAACGCCTGAAAGATGGTCGTCTGGATATCCTGATTGCGACCGACGTTGCGGCTCGTGGCCTGGACGTTGAGCGTATCAGCCTGGTGGTTAACTACGATATCCCGATGGATTCTGAGTCTTACGTTCACCGTATCGGTCGTACCGGTCGTGCGGGTCGTGCTGGCCGCGCGCTGCTGTTCGTTGAGAACCGCGAGCGTCGTCTGCTGCGCAACATTGAACGTACTATGAAGCTGACCATTCCAGAAGTAGAACTGCCGAACGCAGAACTGCTGGGCAAACGCCGTCTGGAAAAATTCGCCGCGAAAGTACAGCAGCAGCTGGAAAGCAGCGATCTGGATCAATACCGTGCACTGCTGAGCAAAATTCAGCCGACCGCAGAAGGTGAAGAACTGGATCTCGAAACTCTGGCAGCCGCACTGCTGAAAATGGCACAGGGTGAACGTACTCTGATTGTTCCGCCAGATGCGCCGATGCGTCCGAAACGTGAATTCCGTGACCGTGATGACCGTGGTCCGCGCGATCGTAACGACCGTGGCTCGCGTGGCGACCGTGAAGATCGCCCGCGTCGTGAACGTCGTGATGTTGGCGACATGCAGCTGTACCGCATTGAAGTGGGCCGTGATGATGGCGTTGAAGTTCGTCATATCGTTGGCGCGATTGCTAACGAAGGCGACATCAGCAGCCGTTACATTGGTAACATCAAGCTGTTTGCTTCTCACTCCACCATCGAACTGCCGAAAGGTATGCCGGGTGAAGTGCTGCAACACTTTACGCGCACTCGCATTCTCAACAAACCGATGAACATGCAGTTGCTGGGCGACGCACAGCCGCATACTGGCGGTGAGCGTCGTGGCGGTGGTCGTGGTGTCGGTGGCGAGCGTCGTGAAGGCGGTCGTAACTTCAGCGGTGAACGCCGTGAAGGTGGTCGTGGTGATGGTCGTCGTTTTAGCGGCGAACGTCGTGAAGGCCGCGCACCGCGTCGTGATGACTCTACCGGTCGTCGTCGTTTCGGTGGTGATGCGTAATTCACGCTGACCAGCAGAACTCTGCTGTAAAGTAAAATATACAGCCCCGATTTTAACCATCGGGGCTTTTTTTATTTCTTTTGTACTCGTGTACTGGTACAGTGCAACACATAACAACGCAGTCGCACTATTTTTCACTGGAGAGAAGCCCTTATGGCAACACTAACCACCACCCAAACGTCACCGTCGCTGCTTGGCGGCGTGGTGATTATCGGCGGCACCATTATTGGCGCAGGAATGTTTTCTCTGCCTGTGGTCATGTCCGGTGCGTGGTTCTTCTGGTCAATGGCGGCGCTAATCTTCACCTGGTTTTGTATGCTGCATTCCGGTTTGATGATTCTGGAAGCTAACCTCAATTATCGAATCGGTTCGAGCTTTGACACCATCACCAAAGACTTGCTGGGCAAAGGCTGGAACGTGGTCAACGGCATTTCCATTGCCTTTGTGCTCTATATCCTGACTTACGCTTATATCTCTGCCAGCGGTTCGATTTTGCATCACACCTTCGCAGAGATGTCGCTAAATGTCCCGGCACGGGCGGCGGGTTTTGGTTTTGCACTGTTGGTGGCGTTTGTGGTGTGGTTGAGCACTAAAGCCGTCAGCCGAATGACGGCGATTGTGCTGGGGGCGAAAGTCATTACCTTTTTCCTCACTTTCGGCAGCCTGCTGGGGCATGTACAGCCTGCGACATTGTTCAACGTTGCGGAAAGCAATGCGTCTTATGCGCCTTATCTGCTGATGACGCTGCCGTTCTGCCTGGCGTCGTTTGGTTATCACGGTAACGTGCCGAGCCTGATGAAATATTACGGCAAAGATCCGAAAACCATCGTCAAATGTCTGGTGTACGGTACGTTGATGGCGCTGGCGCTGTATACCATCTGGTTGCTGGCGACGATGGGCAACATCCCGCGTCCGGAGTTTATCGGCATCGCCGAGAAGGGCGGCAATATTGACGTGCTGGTACAGGCGTTAAGCGGTGTGCTGAACAGTCGTAGTCTGGATCTGCTGCTGGTAGTGTTCTCAAACTTTGCGGTAGCGAGTTCGTTCCTCGGCGTAACGCTTGGTCTGTTCGATTATCTGGCAGATCTGTTTGGTTTCGACGACTCGGCTCTGGGTCGCTTTAAAACGGCACTGTTGACCTTTGCACCGCCTGTTGTTGGTGGCCTGCTGTTCCCGAACGGATTCCTGTATGCCATTGGTTATGCTGGCTTAGCGGCTACCATCTGGGCGGCAATTGTTCCGGCGTTGCTGGCTCGCGCATCGCGTAAACGCTTCGGTAGCCCGAAATTCCGCGTCTGGGGCGGTAAACCGATGATTGTCCTGATTCTGGTGTTTGGCATTGGCAATGCTCTGATCCATATTTTATCGAGCTTTAATTTGCTGCCGGTGTATCAGTAAGGGTGAGGTCTGATGCCCTCACCCTAACCCTCTCCCACAGGGAGAGGGGACTGCCCGGCGCGGAAAATGCACTTACCCCAACAACTCTTCCTTCACGTCCATCGCCAGCTCAAACGAATGCAGCCGCGCCTGGTGATCGAAGATCTGCCCGTTAACCATAATCTCATCAGCGTCGGTTTCGCGCAGGATCGACTGCAAGCCATGACGCACTTTCGCTTTATCGCCCACCAGCGACATACTCAGCGCCTGCTGCACGCCATACTGTTCGGACGGCGACCAGAACTGATCCATATTCTGAATTGGCGGCGGCAGTTGCCCGGTTTCGCCACGACGCAGTTTCACAAAGGCTTGCTGCATCGAGGTAAACAGGAATTCGGCGTCGCGGTTGCTGTCGGCGGCGATAATATTGATGCACACCATCGCGTATGGTTTCTCCAGCCGTGCCGAGGGTTTGAAGTTGCTGCGATAAAGATGTAGCGCCTGGAACAACATATCCGGCGCGAAGTGTGAGGCAAACGCAAACGGCAGACCAAGCTGCGCCGCCAGTTGTGCGCCGTAGAGGCTGGAACCTAACAACCACACCGGGATTTTCTCACTATAGCCCGGCACCGGACGCACATGCGGGTTTGGATCGCGGGCGTCAAACCAGTCCACCAGCTCTGCAACATCACGAGGGAAATTATCAATATCGCCGCTCATATGGCGACGCAGTGCCATCATGGTCCGTTGATCGCTACCCGGTGCACGACCCAGCCCTAAATCGATTCGCCCCGGATAGAGCGTATTGAGCGTGCCAAACTGTTCGGCAATCACCAACGGTGAGTGGTTAGGTAACATCACGCCGCCAGACCCCAGATGCAGCGTGGTGGTATTCGCCGCCAGATAGCCAATCAATACCGATGTGGCAGCACTGGCAATGCCGGTCATATTGTGGTGTTCCGCCAGCCAGTAGCGATGATAGCCGCGCTTTTCAGCCAGGCGGGCGAGGTCGAGAGAGTGGGAGAACGCTTCTCGTGCTGAAGAACCTTCGGGGATGGGAGCCAGATCGAGTAGCGAAAAAGGAATAGTTTTATCAGTCATAACAGCTCACTTTGTTACCGATTAATCTTTAATACTGCATTAAAGAGTAGTTAAACTTGTTAACAAAGTGAGCTATTTACTTACGCTTGCAACTCCAGTCCTGCCAGCCGTCGCCAGTAGCCGTTACAATCGCTGTTTGCCGTCAACGGCAGTGGCGCAGCGCCATTTTCATTGGCGCGGAAGGCGTCGAGCATAGCGAAAGTGTCAGTACCCTGCGGTGACAGGCGAACCACATCAACCAGCCCCTGCATGGATGCCAGCTCGTTACCGAGGTTGTAAACGTAGCCGCTCATGGTCTGAATGCCATTGAGCACAAACACTTGCTGATTCTCTTGCGACAGCACGTTGCGCCCGTTCGGATACTTAATGCAGCAGGTTTCGCACTCATCTTTCGGGCGGTCTTCCGAACGCGCGGTAAAGCAGCGAGCAGAGTAGGCCAGCGGCAGATGACCGTAGCTCAGGACTTCCACTTCAAACTGGTTGCGAATGCCCAACTTATCGCACTGATTAAGCAGATTCACCAGCCAGTCGCGGGAAAGCTCCACCGGCATACACCAGCGCATCATGCCCTGTTTGAGCAATATTTTCAGCGTTACCGCGTTGTAGCAGTTCAGCGCGTGTCCAGCGACGAACGGCAGTTTGCGCTCAGCGCACATATTCACCACGCCGAGATCGCTGGCTTCAATCAGAAACTCACCGTTCTCAACATAGCGTTTCAGTTCGCCCAGTTCGGAGGATGCCTGCACCAGCGCCAGTGTGGAGAGCACAATCTGCTTGCCGCTACCGGCGAGCGATTTTGCCATCTCCAGCCAGTCGCCAACTTTGGTTGCCCGACGCTTGCTGCACACGGCTTCACCGAGATAAATCACATCGGCGCTGCTGGTGGCGGCCTGCTGATAAAATTCTTCCAGCGTCTCTTTTGGCCAGTACCACAGCACCGGCCCTAAGGAATATTTCATTGCTTTTCTCACTGCCATTTACGGTGATACGCGCCAAGGGTGGTTTGCGTGCCTTCGGACATCGACCCGAGCGTCTCCATCCACGCGCTTTGCGGTACGAAGTTTTGCGGATCGGCCTTACAACGGTCGATAGCCTGACGCCAGACTTTTGCCACCTGGCTGACATACGCCGGGCTACGCTGGCGGCCTTCAATTTTCACCGAAGCAATATTCGCCGCCATTAACTCCGGCAGTAGCTCAAGGGTATTGAGACTGGTTGGTTCTTCCAGCGCGTGATAGCGCTCGCCGTCCACCAGATAACGCCCTTTACATAGCGTCGGATAACCTGCGTTTTCGCCGTCCTGATAACGGTCGATCAGCACTTCGTTAAGACGGGATTCCAGCCCCTGCGGCGTTTGTTGCCAGCGCACGAAGCGAGCCGGAGAACATGCACCGACGGTGTTGGGCGATTCACCCGTCAGATATGACGACAGATAGCAACGGCCTTCCGACATAATGCACAGGCTGCCGAAAGCGAACACTTCCAGTGGTACAGGCGTGACCCGCGCCAGTTGTTTCACCTGATGAATCGACAACACGCGCGGCAGCACCACGCGGGCAACGTCAAAATGGCGATGATAAAAGTTAATCGCCTCTTCATTGGTCGCCGAAGCCTGCACTGACACATGACGCTCAATATGCGGGTAACGCTCGGCGGCGTACTCCAGCATGGCGAGGTCGGCGAGGATCAGCGCGTCGGCACCCAATTGCGCCGCCATGTCCACGGCGCGCTGCCAGCGGGCATAGCCGTCCGGGTGCGCAAAAGTGTTAATTGCGATGTGAAGTTTGCGGCGATGTTGATGGACAAAACTCACCGCTTCCTGCAATTTTTTCTCGGTAAAGTTAAGGCCGGCGAAGTGGCGGGCATTGGTATCATCTTTTAGCCCGATATAAACAGCATCTGCGCCGTTTTCGATGGCCGCCTTAAGCGCCGGGAGATTTCCGGCAGGGCAGAGCAGCTCCATAATTTTTCCTGAAGGTTGCGCCTTAAGAGCGCAAAAATGTTAACGAACTGGGATTTTAGTTAACCTTGCTGCGACAATTTTTGATTTAAGGCAGTTAAAGTTGTATTGGTGGTATCAGCAATTTCATATGGAATTGTTGATTTATACCGCTATGTTATTTTCCTGATATGGCAAAATAGGACGATTGTTGAAACAGGGAGTAAAACTCGTGTTGGATAAACTGCGTTCCCGTATTGTGCATTTGGGGCCATCTCTGTTGAGTGTACCGGTAAAACTGACGCCATTTGCGCTAAAACGCCAGGTTCTTGAGCAGGTCTTAAGCTGGCAATTCCGTCAGGCGCTGGATGATGGCGAGCTGGAGTTTCTTGAAGGCCGCTGGTTAAGTATTCATGTGCGTGATATTGACCTGCAATGGTTTACCTCGGTGGTGAATGGCAAACTGGTGGTCAGCCAGAACGCGCAAGCTGATGTGAGTTTTAGTGCCGACGCCAGCGATCTGCTGATGATTGCGGCGCGTAAACAAGATCCGGATACGCTTTTCTTCCAGCGCCGGTTGGTGATTGAAGGCGATACGGAGCTGGGGTTGTATGTGAAAAACCTGATGGACGCCATTGAGCTGGAGCAAATGCCGAAAGCCTTACGCATGATGCTGCTGCAACTGGCGGATTTTGTTGAGGCGGGAATGAAAACCACGCCTGAAACCAAACAGACATCGGTAGGTGAACCATGCTAATTCGAGTAGAAATTCCCATTGATGCGCCGGGTATTGATGCCCTGCTGCGTCGTTCATTCGAAAGCGATGCGGAAGCGAAGCTGGTTCACGATCTGCGTGAAGATGGCTTTCTGACGCTGGGGCTGGTGGCGACAGATGACGAAGGTCAGGTCATTGGCTATGTGGCATTTAGTCCGGTTGATGTGCAGGGCGAAGACCTGCAATGGGTTGGCATGGCACCGCTGGCGGTTGATGAAAAATACCGTGGACAGGGGCTGGCACGCCAACTGGTCTATGAAGGACTCGATTCGCTTAATGAGTTTGGCTATGCCGCAGTGGTGACGCTGGGTGATCCGGCGCTGTACAGTCGTTTCGGCTTTGAGCTGGCTGCGCATCACGATCTGCGTTGTCGCTGGCCGGGCACTGAAAGCGCCTTCCAGGTACATCGTTTAGCGGATGACGCGCTGAATGGCGTAACTGGTCTGGTTGAGTACCACGAGCATTTCAATCGCTTTTAATCTCCGGGGTTTGCAGACTCCTTAATAACTCTGCAAACCCTACGCCTTCTGCTACCAGACGCTCTTTCTGCCGTTTGGTTAACTGCTTAACGCGATATTCCGCCCGTAGTGCCAGCGAACGGTCGCCTACTGGCGCGGAAAACGCCAGCGTTAGTTCTCCTTTCCCACGCAGTGCTTTCGCCCCTTTGCCGCTCTGGTGCTGCTGATAGCGGCGTTCGACATCCGTGGTGATCCCGGTGTAAAGCTTATTATCGGCGGTACGAATCAAATAGAGATACCAGGGTGTCATCGTTTGTGTCACATGTTAAGGTCAGGCCACCAGTATAAAAGAGAACAAAAATGGAAACACTCACCGCTATTAGCCATTGGCTGGCAAAACAACATGTTGTCACCTGGTGTGTGCAGCAGGAAGGGGAACTGTGGTGCGCCAATGCCTTTTATCTCTTTGATTCGCAAAAGGTTGCTCTTTACATTCTCACGGAAGATAAAACGCGTCATGCACAGATGAGCGGGTCGCAGGCTCCGGTTGCCGGTACGGTAAACGGTCAGCCGAAAACGGTGGCGTTAATCCGTGGCGTACAGTTTAAAGGCGAGATCCGCAGGCTGGAAGGTAAGGAAAGCGACCTTGCGCGCAAGGCGTATAATCGTCGCTTTCCGGTTGCCAGAATGATGTCGGCACCGGTTTGGGAAATCCGGCTTGATGAAATCAAATTCACCGACAACACGCTGGGCTTTGGTAAAAAACTGGTCTGGCTACGCGGCTCAGGCACCGAGCAGGCGTAACGCCTCGCGGTTAAATGCTGGCAGATCGTCCGGCGTTCGGCTGGTAACCAGCTGATCTTTATCGACCACTACTTCCTGATCGTAAAATTCCGCTCCTGCGTTTTTAACATCAATAATGATCGGTTTAACGGCGGTCAGCTTACGACCGCGAATCACATCGGCGCTAATCAGCAGTTGCGGGCCGTGGCAGATAGCGAAGACCGGTTTACCGCTATTCACAAAATCTCGCGTAAAGGTGACAAAACGATTATCACCACGCAGATAATCTGGTGAATGGCCACCTGGAAGCAGCAGGGCATCAAACTCTGCTGGCGTCACTTCATCGATGGATTTATCAATGGTGACGCTGGCTTCCCCTTTTTTCCCTTTCACCGTTTTACCCGCTTGCTTTTCAATAGTGACAACTTCGTGCCCGGCTTTACGAAATGCGTCTGCGGGTGAAGTAAATTCTGAATCCTCAAATTCATCAGTGATTAAAACAGCAATCTTTTTACTCATGCTTCCTCCGCGTTGTTGCATTGGATGAGGCGAATTTCCCACAATCGGGGATAATTACCTCGTAGACTATTAAGCCTGGTGCATGTACCGGGGAGTGCAAGGCGGACAATTCTGTAAAGGAGCGAAGATGAGTCAGGTACTGATTACAGGCGCAACGGGGCTGGTGGGCGGTCACCTGCTGCGGATGTTGATTAACGAACCGAAAGTAAACGCCATAGCCGCGCCGACGCGACGCCCGTTGGGCGATATGCCAGGCGTGTTCAATCCCCATGATCCACAACTGACCGACGCGCTGGCGCAGGTTACCGATCCCATCGACATTGTGTTTTGTTGTCTCGGCACCACGCGGCGGGAAGCGGGTAGCAAAGAGGCATTTATTCATGCCGATTACACGCTGGTCGTGGACACCGCGTTAACCGGACGGCGGCTGGGTGCACAGCATATGCTGGTGGTTAGTGCGATGGGCGCAAACGCGCATTCGCCGTTTTTCTATAACCGCGTCAAAGGGGAGATGGAAGAAGCGTTAATCGCCCAGAACTGGCCGAAACTGACCATTGCGCGTCCGTCGATGTTGCTGGGCGATCGTAGCAAGCAGAGGATGAACGAAACGCTTTTTGCGCCGCTGTTTCGTTTGCTGCCTGGCAACTGGAAATCCATTGATGCACGGGATGTGGCGCGGGTCATGCTGGCAGAAGCCATGCGGCCTGAACATGAAGGGGTGACTATTTTAAGCTCTTCAGAACTACGCAAAAGAGCTGAATAATTATTCCCAAGGATTGATAGTGAGCGTAATATTCACGCGCTCAATTATCATAACTTATTCCTGGGGAATGCTATGACTGGTCAGTCTTCATCTCAGGCGGCAACGCCCATTCAGTGGTGGAAGCCCGCGCTTTTCTTTCTCGTTGTCATTGCCGGACTTTGGTATGTGAAATGGCAACCCTACTACGGTAAAGCGTTTACCGCCGCCGAAACCCACAGCATCGGTAAATCAATACTCGCGCAGGCGGATGCCAATCCGTGGCAGGCAGCGTGGGATTACGCGATGATCTATTTCCTCGCGGTATGGAAAGCGGCGGTGCTGGGGGTGATCCTCGGTTCGTTGATTCAGGTGCTGATTCCCCGTGACTGGTTGCTGCGCACGCTGGGGCAATCGCGCTTTCGCGGCACGCTGCTGGGAACGCTGTTTTCGCTACCAGGTATGATGTGTACCTGCTGTGCGGCACCGGTCGCGGCGGGGATGCGTCGCCAGCAAGTGTCGATGGGCGGTGCGCTGGCATTCTGGATGGGGAATCCGTTGTTAAACCCGGCGACGCTGGTGTTTATGGGGTTTGTCCTCGGCTGGGGGTTTGCGGCGATTCGTCTGGTGGCGGGGCTGGTGATGGTGTTGCTGATTGCGACGCTGGTGCAAAAATGGGTGCATGAGACACCGCAAACCCATGCTCCAGTTGAAATTGACATGCCGGAAGCGCAGGGCGGATTTTTTACCCGCTGGGGAAGGGCGCTGTGGACTCTGTTCTGGAGTACGATCCCGGTTTATATCCTTGCAGTACTGGCGTTGGGTGCCGCTCGCGTCTGGTTATTCCCCCATGCCGATGGTGCTGTCGATAACAGCCTGATGTGGGTGGTGGCGATGGCGGTAGCAGGATGCTTGTTTGTCATTCCCACGGCAGCAGAAATTCCGATTGTACAAACGATGATGCTGGCAGGTATGGGAACCGCTCCGGCGCTGGCATTGTTGATGACGCTCCCGGCGGTGAGTTTGCCGTCACTGATTATGTTGCGTAAAGCATTTCCGGCAAAAGCATTATGGCTGACCGGAGCGATGGTGGCGGTGTCAGGCGTGATTGTCGGTAGTCTGGCGCTGTTGGCCTGAAACATGTCGGATGCGGCGTAAACGCCTTATCCGACCTACGGTTTGCATCGTTGTAGGCCTGATAAGACGCGGCAAGCGTCGCATCAGGCATTACAAGGGGCTGCTATTTAATAAACGTAAACGCCGTGGTCACCCGCTTCACGCCGCTCACCCGGCTGGCAATATCTGCCGCCGCTTTCGCTTCACGTTCAGTCACCAGCCCCATCAGGAATACTTCGCCGTTTTCGGTGGTTACTTTCACGTTGGACGATTTCACCAGGTCGCTGGTTAACAGTTGCGAACGCACTTTGGTGGTGATCCACGTATCGTTAGACGCTTCGCCCAGACCAATCGGCTGACCCTGACGAATCTCGTTATACACTTCGTTGGCACCGTCTACGCCCATAGCAATCTGTTTGGCGCGAGCCGAAAGTTCAGCGTTTGGTGACTGCCCAACCAGCAGCACTTTGCCTTGATAGGCCGTTACATTAATGCGCGCTTCTTTCTTAATTTGTTCGTCTTTTGATAATGCGCTGTTCACGCGCACTTCCAGAGTACCATCGTCCACCTGGGTGCCGACACTGCGGGGGTCGGTCGCCGCTTTAGTACCCACAGCGGCAGTACCTACTACGGCAGCAGCAACACAACCTTGCAACAGCAGCGCGGAAATAAGGACTGCGATTGGCGATAATGCCTTCATGTATTCTCCTTAATCATCCTGGTGAGGGAAAAGCGTGTTATCGATCAGATCGCACAGGCAATTTACCGTCAGCATATGCATTTCCTGAATGCGAGCACTACGATGCGAGGGAATGCGGATCTCCACGTCCTGTGGCCCTAACAAACCTGCAAGTTCACCGCCGTCATAGCCGGTTAATGCCACAATGGTCATATCACGCGTAACGGCGGCTTCAACAGCTTTTACGATATCGCGGCTATTGCCACGAGTAGAAATAGCTAACAACACATCTCCCGCATGTCCCAGCGCCCGCACCTGTTTTGCATACACTTCATCATGTAAGCGATCGTTGGCAATCGCCGTTAAGACAACATTATCAGTATTTAGTGCAATGGCAGGTAAGCTGGGCCGCTCCGTTTCGAAACGGTTGATCATGCTGGCAGCAAAATGCTGTGCATTGGCAGCGGAAGTTCCATTACCACAACAGAGGATTTTGTTGCCATTGAGCAGAGACTGAACCAGCGTCATGGCTGCACGGGAGATGGCATCCGGAAGCGCCTCTGCCGCCGCAATTTGAGTTTGAATGCTTTCAGTGAAGCAAGCTTTAATTCTTTCTTGCACGCTAATCCTTAAACCTTAATTATGAGTGGTCATTAAAGGCATCCTTAATCCACTCAACCTCATTCCCGGTGAAGGCTACCACATCGAACCGGCAATCCACAGTATCAAAACTCCCATTATGACGCGCGAGCCACAAGCGGGCAGTCTGTAATAATTTGTGTTGTTTGCTGCGGGTCACACTGGCTGCTGCGCCACCATATAGGGCAGAACGGCGGTAGCGCACCTCAACAAAAACGGTGGTCTGGCCTTCATGCATTATCAGATCAATCTCGCCGCCACGCTCGTTCACGTTAGCGGCGACAAAGCGCAGTCCTTTGCCTTCCAGCCAGCGACGCGCTTGTGCCTCCCACGCATCGCCGGTCTGTTTAGTGGTTAACTGGCGGGGACTACCTGACCTTGTTGGTACTGTAGCCATGATAACTTCCTGTTAATCACGCAATCCGGGTTAGCCGTCAGACTTCCGGTATTACCGTTGATTTCAAAACCCTGAACCTGGCGCATTTGCGAGAAATGATTTGCCAGTGACCAGGCATCGACGCCCATCGCATACATGCGCGCCAGCGAATAATCATTATTTACCGCACTGAGCACCTGCTGCATTAACGGCAGATTACTGCCTGCCAGCATCGGGATTTCGCTGTACTGCAAGCCTTCCATCTCCAGTCGGAAATCCGGGCCAGCAGAGCCTCCTGCGCTGCGGGAGCTGGCGTACAACGTTGCACCGCTGTGACTGCCGTTACGCATAGCGATCATCGGTTTGATGAAGGCGATTTCGGCTGGCGTTGCCACAATGTACACCGCATCGACACGACCGCCATTATCGGTGAACTGGTCTCCGGTCGGCGTGGTTTGCAGGGTTGGATTGTTGGTCGTCATGCCGGAGTCGGTTGTCGCTCTGGGGGTAATCGGGCTACCTGTTAAAGCGATACCTGCACGGCCGTTAACACCCGCGTGTAATTCGCTGGTGGAACCAAATTTTTGTTGCAAAACGGTGCCGCCGCCGAGTTTCTGCCACTCTTGCGCAAACGCATTGGCTACGCGATCGCCCAACGAACTGCGTGGGATCAGTACCAGCGGTGCTTGTTTACCCTGGTCACGAATATGACGCGCTGCATCGCGCGCTTCATCTTCTGGCGATAGCGCGAAATAACAGATATTGGCGCGGTTTTCGATATTTTCCGGCTGATTGAGTGCCAGCACGTTCAGCGGGGTGTTGCTCTTGAGCAACTCCTCAACGTTATTTTTTAGCAGTGGACCGACTACAATACTCGCGCCATCCTGCTGAACCTGGTTGAGGATCTGGCTAAGTGGTTGTGATGAGGTATCGTAGATTTTCAGTTCTGCGGATGGATTCGCCGGAGAGCTTACCGCTGCGGTGCTTGCCGGAGGGGCGCTTACAGGCACCGGCTGTGCGGCGGTTTCTTCACCTGTCAGATCGCTAACAGACGCTTGTGCCGGGCTGGCAACGCCGTCTACGGTTTGCGGCTGGGGTTGTTCTGCTACGTCAGCGACAGGCGCGGCTGCTACCTGAGCCGCTACCGGCTGAGTGCCGATATTTTTCGCCGCTTCAAAGCCTTGCTGAATAGTGCGACCAAACACTGCGGCCTGACCATTCAACGGTAACAGCAGGGCGATTTTGTTGGTTGACGCTGGTTTAAACGCTTTTACATTTACCAACTGCGTTGGCAGCATTTTCGCGCCCGGATTGTTCGGATAACGTTTCTGCCAGTCAGCGATCCCGGCTTTCATCATGTCGGGGTCATTGCGGTTATCAAACCAGACGCGTTGCAGATCCAGCCAGCCTTGCAGGATGTTTTCGTCGGCGTTGATCACCAGCGTATTCGCCTGCTGCTGGGTCATGGCGGAGAGCGCCTGCCAGGTGGCATCGATATTCTGCTGTTTTTCTTGCGCACCGAGTAACGGTTCCTGAGCAATTAATGCGCGCAGTAAATCAATGGAAGGACGTCCCTGACTGGCATCGATTTTTGCCTGCCAGTAACGCGCCTGCTGGTTTTGCTCTAAATCTGCCGGAGTAATTTTAGCCAGCAAGGTCTGCGCGCCAGCAAAATCTTTTTGTGTCAGCTTAATCTCTACCGCCAGCAGAGATTTTTCGCGACGCTGGATATCGTTCAGTTCTTGCGGCAGCTGGTTAAACAGTTCAACCGCCTGCCCGGTTTTACCTTCTTTCACCAGTGCACGAATGGCGAGTAATTGCCAGTTGATCCTGGTATCATCAGAGCTTTGCTGCATCTGCTGAAGATAAAAGGCAGAATCGGCCTGCGCCGTGCCCTGCATATAGGCAGTGGACTGATCGGGGGTATGGGTGCCACAACCGGCGAAAATCAGGGCTGCCAGAACAACAGGCAGACAACGCGCGGCTTTCAAACGAGAAAATGTTGAGGGTACCATAATGTATCCAGTGATATTTTTTTTACGCAATTCTCAATATTAAATCGGCAATACGGACGACACAATGAAACAACACCAATCGGCGGATAATTCTCAAGGTCAGCTCTACATTGTACCGACGCCAATCGGCAATCTGGCGGATATCACTCAGCGTGCGCTGGAGGTATTACAGGCCGTTGATCTGATTGCCGCCGAGGATACGCGTCATACCGGTTTACTGCTGCAACATTTTGGGATAAACGCCCGACTGTTCGCCCTGCACGACCATAACGAACAACAGAAAGCCGAAACGCTGCTGGCGAAGCTGCAAGAGGGACAAAACATTGCGTTGGTTTCTGATGCCGGAACGCCGCTGATTAACGACCCTGGTTACCATCTGGTGCGTACCTGCCGTGAAGCGGGGATTCGCGTGGTGCCGCTACCGGGACCGTGTGCTGCCATCACTGCATTAAGCGCCGCTGGTTTACCATCCGACCGTTTTTGTTATGAAGGCTTTCTGCCCGCTAAATCGAAAGGCCGCCGTGATACGCTAAAAGCGATTAAAGCGGAACCGCGCACGCTGATTTTTTATGAATCGACCCACCGTCTGTTAGATAGCCTGGAAGATATCGTCGCGGTGCTGGGTGAGTCCCGCTACGTGGTGCTGGCGCGAGAACTGACCAAAACCTGGGAAACCATTCACGGCGCGCCCGTTGGCGAACTGTTGGCGTGGGTAAAAGAAGATGAAAACCGCCGCAAAGGCGAAATGGTACTGATTGTCGAAGGACATAAAGCGCAGGAAGAGGACTTGCCTGCCGATGCGCTGCGCACGCTGGCGCTGTTACAGGCAGAACTGCCGCTGAAAAAAGCGGCGGCGCTGGCAGCAGAAATTCACGGCGTGAAGAAAAATGCGCTGTATAAGTATGCGCTGGAGCAGCAAGGGGAGTAATTACAGGCGTTGCAGCAGGAATAAGAGCTGCAACGCCTGTTCCTGGCGAGTTAACGACGACACATCTCATCAATTACGCATGTGAAATGGTTATGCAGCCATAAAAACGACGCCGGGATAGTGGTGGAGACTTTAGCCGTGAGAAAATGTTCTGTCGCATCCTGCTTTCCTTCGCCAGTCACCAGTAACAAAACTTCGCGGGCATTGAGAATATCCTTCATGCCTAAGGTGATTCCACGAGTCACGGGACGACCAGCGGTTTTTAACATCTCATGCTGCTGGGTTTGCGCATCAAGTTGGCTGATATGACAGGCCGGTTGCAGGCTTTCTCCCGGTTCGTTCAGCCCAAGATGACCGTTTTTCCCTAGTCCGAGAACGCACAAATCGAGACCGCCTTTGCGCGCAATCAGATTCGTTACTCGCTCGCACTCTGTCTCGTTTATCTCTTCGGAGCGAAAGCTGATGAGCTGGTCTTCACGTAACCCCAGCGGCTGCACGATATGCTGTTTCTCGGCGTAGACGCTATCGATCTGGAGCGTGGCGTCAGTACGCATAATGAAGATGAAGCTCGTTTAAACCGCCGGATGTGCGAAGTTGCGGAACGGATCATCGTGGTCACTGATTCCAGTAAGTTCAATCGTTCCAGTTTACATAAGATCATCGATACTCAAAGGATCGACATGATCATTGTCGATGAAGGCATTCCTGCCGATAGTCTGGAAGGGCTGCGAAAGGCTGGAGTTGAGGTGATTCTGGTCGGGGAATGATAAATGGTGCCCGCAGGCCAACACGAATGCGTTCGGCGGGCATTGTTCACTGTCCTTTTACAGCCTTTTTTCCGCTCAAATTATAATCTTCAACTAAGGTAATGCAAATGCATTATTAATGGATTAGGGGACTTGAAACAATAAAAACATGGCACTAAGGCCATGTTTTGCGAGGCGCGTTCCAAAAGAAATCAGGTCACTGGCGCCGGGTTAAATACTGCCAGTTGGTTATGCAGTCCCCATTGATCTGAGAAGGTTTTCTTCTTCCCGCTGGCGACGTCGAGAATAAAGTGGAACAGCTTCCAGCCCACCTCTTCAATGGTCTCTTCGCCGGTGGCGATAGTGCCCGCATTAATATCCATCAAATCAAACCAGCGGTTCGCCAGTTCGGTGCGGGTCGCCATTTTAATAACCGGCACCGCCATCAGACCGTACGGTGTACCGCGACCGGTGGTAAATACTTGCACGGTAATCCCTGAAGCTACCTGTTGGGTGCCACAGACGAAATCGCTCGCTGGCGTCGCGGCGTAAATTAATCCGCGTTTGCTCGGGCGCTGACCGGGTGACAGCACTTCAACAATCGCGCTTTTACCCGATTTGGCAATGGAGCCGAGTGCCTTTTCCACCACGTTTGCCAGACCGCCTTTCTTGTTGCCCGGCGAAGGGTTGGCGCTGCGGTCGGTTTTTCCCATATTAAGATAGTTGTCGTACCACTCCATCTCTTCCAGCAGGCGCTTGCCGACCTCTTCATTAATAGCGCGCGGTGTCAGCAGATGGATCGCGTCACGCACTTCCGTTACTTCTGAGAACATCACCGTTGCGCCGCAGCGCACCAGTAAATCAGATGCATAGCCCACTGCCGGGTTTGCCGTTACACCAGAAAACGCATCGCTGCCGCCGCACTGCATACCGACAACCAGTTCTGAAGCCGAGCAGGTTTCTCGCTGCCGTTGATTTAATTTGTGCAGATGGCGCTCGGCAACTTGCAAAATATCCTCGACCATTGACTGAAAACCGACATGCTTTTCATCCTGCAAGCTGACAATACTGGCGTTCTCCAGCGGAATGCTTTGTACATCATCCGTGCCGACCAGCAGGCGTTCAGGCTGCAATTTCTCGCAACCCAGACCGATCACCATCACCTCGCCGCCAAAGTTTGGGTTCAGCGAAATGTTGTGAATGGTACGAATAGGCACCACCGCCGCCGGAGCGTTAATCGCCACGCCACAACCGTACAGGTGATTCAGCCCCACCACACCATCGACGTTCGGGTATTTCGGCAGCAGGTCGCGTTCAATAATTTTCACCACATAATCGACAACACCCGCCACACAATGCACGCTGGTGGTGATGCCGAGCAGGTTTTTGGTGCCCACGCTGCCATCGGCATTGCGATAGCCCTCAAAGGTATAACCTTCAAGTGGCGGTAAGGGTTCCGGCACTTTAGTTGCCAGTGGCAGCGTGTGTAACGGCGGCGCTTCCGGCAGTACGACCATTGATTCATCGATCCAACTTCCGCGTGGGATTGCGCGCACGGCATAACCAATCACTTCACCATAACGAATAATTTCGCTATTCGCAGGGATATCAACTAATGCGACTTTATGCCCCTGGGGAATATGTTCAATTAATTCCAGTCCGTCCGGGAAACGTGTTCCTGCTTTCAGGCCATTATCATTAACAATAATTGCCACATTATCTGTGTCGTGAACTTTTATATAAAACGCAGTCGGCGTTTCTTGCCTGATTTCGATGCTGGCCATTATCCCGTTTTCTCCGGTCGCTGGTAATAATAAATTTATGTTGAGTGATTCTGATGACAGAAATAATTTCATCTGTGAGATGGAATAAGAGTGTCAGGAGATGAAAAGTCAGTATGTGATCAACATCACTAATTATCGTGATAGCAGGGCGACCGGGGCAGGCAAAGCGTAAATATGTGCATTGGCACGCAGCGTGATAGGCATATGCTCAAAATAATATTTATATCAGGCAATCATAATGAGCATTTGCACAATGCCTATTATTTCTGGTCTGATTATACTCATTGTCGGAAACGGATTTATTATTGAGCAGGGTCAATATTCGTTAAGAGAATATTTAATAAATAGCACTGACCTTTTTGCTATCGACTGAATATAAACATAAATAGTGGGATTGCTGAATAAGGAACGCATGTGCCTTTTTAATCTTACTGCCTATTTTTATTGTCATCGAAGAGATTGCCCTCTTTCAATACTGCACCGGGAAGCCTGACTGGCGACATTAAACGTATGGAATTGCAGAAATAAGCAAAGGTATAAGCGATGAATAACGATATTTTCCCAAATAAGTTCAAAGCCGCGTTGGCAGCGAAACAGGTACAGATTGGCTGCTGGTCAGCACTTTCTAACCCAATTAGCACAGAAGTTCTTGGTTTAGCTGGCTTTGACTGGCTGGTGCTGGATGGCGAACATGCGCCAAACGATATCTCCACGTTCATTCCTCAGTTGATGGCTCTGAAGGGGAGTGTCAGCGCGCCAGTGGTGCGTGTACCGACCAACGAACCGGTAATTATTAAGCGTCTGCTGGATATCGGTTTTTATAACTTCCTGATCCCCTTTGTCGAAACGAAAGAAGAAGCGGTGCAGGCGGTGGCATCTACCCGTTATCCACCAGAAGGTATTCGCGGCGTTTCTGTTTCTCACCGCGCCAATATGTTTGGCACCGTGGCGGATTACTTCGCTCAGTCGAATAAGAACATCACCATTCTGGTGCAAATAGAAAGCCAGCAAGGTGTTGATAACGTTGATGCTATCGCCGCAACCGAAGGCGTTGACGGTATCTTCGTTGGCCCCAGCGATCTGGCAGCGGCATTAGGTCATCTCGGCAATGCGTCGCATCCGGATGTGCAAAAAGCGATTCAACATATTTTTAATCGCGCCAGAGCCAACGGCAAACCCTGCGGCATCCTCGCCCCTGTCGAAGTCGATGCGCGTCGTTATCTGGAATGGGGCGCTACGTTTGTGGCCGTCGGCAGCGATCTCGGCGTATTCCGTTCCGCCACGCAGAAACTGGCAGATACCTTTAAAAAATAATCACCACCGCAACAAGAGAGATGATTGATATGACTATGAAAGTTGGTTTTATTGGCCTGGGTATTATGGGTAAACCAATGAGTAAAAACCTCCTGAAAGCAGGTTACTCGCTGGTGGTTGCTGACCGTAACCCTGAAGCCATTGCTGAAGTGATTGCCGCAGGCGCAGAAACAGCGTCTACGGCTAAAGCTATCGCTGAACAGTGCGACGTCATCATAACCATGCTGCCAAACTCCCCTCATGTGAAAGAGGTGGCGTTGGGTGAAAATGGCATTATTGAAGGCGCGAAGCCAGGTACGGTATTGATCGATATGAGTTCAATCGCTCCGTTGGCAAGCCGTGAAATCAGCGAAGCACTGAAAGCGAAAGGTATTGATATGCTGGACGCCCCGGTGAGCGGCGGTGAACCGAAAGCTATCGACGGTACGCTGTCTGTGATGGTGGGTGGCGACAAGGTTATTTTCGACAAATACTATGATTTGATGAAAGCGATGGCGGGTTCCGTGGTGCATACCGGGGACATCGGTGCAGGTAACGTCACTAAACTGGCAAATCAGGTCATTGTGGCGCTGAATATTGCCGCGATGTCAGAAGCGTTAACGCTGGCAACCAAAGCGGGCGTTAACCCGGAGCTGGTTTATCAGGCAATTCGCGGTGGGCTGGCTGGCAGTACCGTTCTTGATGCCAAAGCGCCGATGGTCATGGACAGAAACTTCAAGCCAGGCTTCCGTATTGATCTGCATATTAAAGATCTGGCGAATGCGCTGGATACCTCCCACGGCGTTGGTGCGCAATTGCCGCTAACTGCTGCGGTTATGGAGATGATGCAGGCACTGCGTGCCGATGGTTTGGGAACGGCGGATCATAGCGCCCTGGCGTGCTACTACGAAAAACTGGCGAAAGTCGAAGTTACTCGTTAATGGCGTCGCGCCCGGATGGCGTATTGCAATCCGGGCCTGGAATCCAGGCCGAATAAGAGAAACGCCTCCGGCGTCATGTGGTAACAGGCACAGGTATGAAAATCGTAATCGCCCCAGACTCTTATAAAGAAAGTTTATCTGCCAGCGAGGTTGCGCAGGCGATAGAAAAAGGATTTCGGGAAATTTTTCCTGATGCACAGTACGTTTCGGTTCCGGTTGCTGATGGCGGCGAAGGAACGGTGGAAGCGATGATTGCAGCCACCCAGGGTTTCGAACGTCACGCCTGGGTTACAGGGCCACTGGGCGAAAAGGTGAATGCCAGTTGGGGGATCTCTGGCGATGGTAAAACTGCGTTTATTGAAATGGCGGCGGCCAGTGGGCTGGCGTTAGTACCGTCGGAAAAGCGTGATCCGTTGGTGACGACTTCTCGCGGCACGGGGGAGTTAATTTTACAGGCGCTGGAGAGTGGCGCGACCAGCATTATTATTGGCATCGGCGGCAGTGCCACCAACGACGGCGGCGCGGGGATGATGCAGGCGCTGGGGGCGAAGTTAAGCGATGTCAACGGTAATGAAATCGGTTTTGGCGGTGGCAGTCTTAATACCCTGAATGATATTGATATTTCCGGCCTCGATCCGCGTTTAAAAGATTGCGCTATTCGCGTCGCCTGCGATGTCACTAATCCGCTGGTGGGCGATAACGGTGCTTCGCGTATCTTTGGCCCGCAAAAAGGGGCTAATGAAGCCACGATTATCGAGCTGGACAGGAATCTCTCTCACTATGCTGATGTCATCAAAAAATCGCTGCATGTTGATGTGAAAAACGTTCCTGGTGCAGGGGCGGCAGGCGGCATGGGTGCGGCGCTAATGGCGTTTCTTGGCGCAGAGCTAAAGAGCGGCATTGAGATTGTGACGACGGCGCTCAATCTGGAAGAACATATTCATGATTGCTCGTTGGTGATCACCGGAGAAGGTCGCATTGATAGCCAGAGCATTCACGGTAAAGTGCCGATTGGTGTAGCGAACGTCGCGAAGAAATACAATAAACCGGTAATTGGTATTGCGGGTAGTCTGACGAAGGATGTCGGCGTTGTGCATCAGTATGGCATCGATGCTGTATTCAGCGTGTTGAACAGTATTGTTACGCTGGATGAAGCTTTCAGCGGGGCTTATGACAATATTTACCGTGCTTCGCGCAATATCGCCGCGACGCTGGCGATTGGAATGCGCGACGCGGGGTGACAAGGGCGCGCAAACCCTCTATACTGCGCGCCGAAGCTGACCAGACAGTCGCCGCTTCGTCGTCGTCCTCTTCGGGGGAGACGGGCGGAGGGGAGGAAAGTCCGGGCTCCATAGGGCAGGGTGCCAGGTAACGCCTGGGGGGGAAACCCACGACCAGTGCAACAGAGAGCAAACCGCCGATGGCTCACGCAAGTGGGATCAGGTAAGGGTGAAAGGGTGCGGTAAGAGCGCACCGCGCGGCTGGTAACAGTCCGTGGCACGGTAAACTCCACCCGGAGCAAGGCCAAATAGGGGTTCATAAGGTACGGCCCGTACTGAACCCGGGTAGGCTGCTTGAGCCAGTGAGCGATTGCTGGCCTAGATGAATGACTGTCCACGACAGAACCCGGCTTATCGGTCAGTTTCACCTCTTCAACAGAAACCCGCCAGTGCAAAACTGGCGGGTTTTTGCTTTTGGAGCAAGCGGAAAGATGAATGACTGTCCACGACACTATACCCAAAAGAAAGCGGCTTATCGGTCAGTTTCACCTCTTCAACAGAAACCCGCCAGTGCAAAACTGGC